>JBLMYG010000287.1:0-11062 GCA_050258155.1 Acidithiobacillales bacterium | reverse complement strand
GTTCCCGCGTCAACCCGCCAGCTCGGCCTCGCGGAGGGTGCGGGCGGCGTCTTCCGGGGCGGTGGGATTGATGTGGAACTCTGTCCCCCACTCGAAGCCGGCCGTCCGCGTCAGGCGCGGGAGGATCTCGATGTGCCAGTGCCAGTCCCACTGGAGCGAGAAGAAGTGGCCGGTCCGCTTCGGCTCGGCGTGGACGTTCGGGGAGGTGTGGAGGACGAAGTTGTACGCCGGGTTCCGGAGGACGGTCTTCAGGCGCCTGAGGATCTCGGAAAGATCGGCCGCGAAAGCGGGGAGGAGGTCGTCAGGAAGCTGTCCGAAGTCGTGCATGTGGCGGCGCGGGGCGAGGAAGATCTCGAACGGGAAACGCGAGGCGTAAGGGCAGATGGCCATGAAGTGCTCGTGGACGAAGACGATCCGCGAGCCGTCCTGGATCGAGAAGTCGAGCAGGTCGCAGATGAGGCACCGCTCCTTGAGCTGGTGGTGCTGCCGGCTCGACTCCAGCTCCGTGGCGATGGCCCGCGGCGTGATGGGCAGGGCGATGATCTGCGTGTGGGGGTGCTCCAGCGTCGCCCCCGCCCGCGAGCCGTGGTTCTTGAAGAGAAGGACGTACTTGAAGCGGGTGTCCCGCATCAGGTCGACGATCCGCGCCTTCCAGACCCCGGCGATCCGGACGAGCTGGTCGAGGGGCTGTTCGGCGAGATCCAGCTGGTGGTCCGGCGACTCGATGACGACCTCGTGGGCGCCGATTCCGTGCATTCGGTCGAAGGGCCCCACGGCGCGCCGGTCCGGCTGCCCCTCGATGGCGAGGGCCGGATAGCGGTTCGGGACGACGCGGACGCTCCAGCCCGGGCCGTCGGGACGGGGGTCGCCGCCTCGCACGACAAAGATCTCGTGCGGCGTCTGCGTCTCGCCTCCCGGGCAGAAGGGGCAGCGCTCCTTGCCGACGTGAACCTCGTGAATCAGCTCGAAGTCGGAGGGGCGCGGCGCCCGCTCGGCGGCGACGATGACCCACCGCCGGTTGAGGGGGTCGTGGCGAAGCTCGCTCATGAAACTCCATCCATTCTACGGTCCGAAGCCTCGCCGGACGTCGGGTCTGTCCCGGCCCTCTCCGGCCTGCGGCCGTGAACTCTGACCGGCCGCCGTGCGGAACTCGCGTTTCCCTGCAAGGTTTGTTCCGCCCTGGTAACAAAATCGGGCCTCTTTCGTAACCTGGAGACCTCCTCGAGACGGTCCGCAGTCGCTCTTTTCCCGGCGTGACAGGGCAACCGATTGGCAGGGCTGGACCTCTGGAGCGCCCCCGGTTTTCCGCAGGAAGGTACTGGGGTTGCGTGCCTTTTTTCAGGAAAGCTGTGCGGGGCATTTCCCGGGAAGGGAGGAGCGTGAAGAGATGCAAGAAAAAGGGCGAGGCATAAGCGAGGACTGGCTGTCTGTCTGGATCGGACTCTTCATCTTCGTCGTCTCCCTCGGTGCCTTCGTCGGCCTCGACCTCCTCGGGTGGGGGGTCACGACCGGCGTCTGGACCGACATCTCGAAGGCTCTGAAACCGGTTTCCGCGGCTTATGCCCGGCTCGGCGGTTTCGGGTCTCTGCTCGCGACCTATGTCGCCCTGACGATCGTCATGTCGGTCGGTGCCGCGGCGCTGAAGGCCGACGTCAGGAAGTTCGTAGTGGGCTTCTCGGCGGTCTTCTGGATCAGCTACGTCTGCTGGATCGCCGGGAGCTGGGCGAACATCGCGGTGACGACCAGGCCCGACATGCAGAAGCTCGGGATCACCTGGTCGCTGAAGCTGACGGCGGAGAGCGGGTTCATCATCGCCCTCCTCGTCGGGCTCTTCTTCGGGAACGTCGTCCCGTCCTTCGCCGAACGGATCCGGGAGGCCGTCCGGCCCGAGCTCTACATCAAGACCGCCATCGTCATCCTCGGAGGGTTCCTCGGGGTGACGGCGGCCGAGAAGCTCGGCCTCGCCTCGGCCGTGATGTTCCGCGGCCTCTGTGCCATCGTCGAGGCCTACCTCATCTACTGGGCTCTCGTCTACTTCATCGCGAGGAAGTACTTCCGCTTCAGCCGTGAATGGGCGGCTCCCCTGGCTTCCGGCATTTCGATCTGCGGCGTGTCGGCGGCCATCGCCACCGGCAGCGCGATCAAAGCACGGCCGGTCGTGCCGATCATGGTCTCCTCCCTCGTGGTGATCTTCGCGATGGTCGAGCTGCTCCTCCTTCCCTTCGTCGGTGCGACCTTCCTCCACAGCGAGCCGATGGTGGCCGGGGCCTGGATGGGCCTCGCGGTCAAGACCGACGGCGCCGCGGTCGCTGCCGGGGCGGTCGCCGACTCCCTCATCAGGGCCAAGGCGCTGCTCGTCGACGGCATGAACTACAAGGAAGGCTGGATCATGGGGGCGGCGACGACCGTCAAGGTCTTCATCGACATCTTCATCGGGGTCTGGGCCTTCATTCTGGCCATCGTCTGGTGCACGGCCATCGAGCGGAAGAGCTCGGAGAAGGTGACGGCCGGGCAGATCTGGGAACGCTTCCCCAAGTTCGTCATCGGCTATGTCGTGACCTTCGCCGTCATCCTCGCGATCTGCATCCCCGCGTCCAAGAAAGCTGCCGGCCTCGAGGACCAGATGGCGCCCCTCGCCAAACGGATCGCGGCCGCGGAAGCGCAGGTCGAGAAGGCGGGCCCCGCGGACGCGGCCTCCCTCGCCGCCCTGCGAGACCTGATCGCGAAGGACAAGGCCGAGCTCGCGGCGCTGAAGGGCCAGCTCGCGGCCCCGAAGTCGACGATGGCCGCGGCGAAGGCCTCCACCGGCGGCGCCAACGTCTTCCGGGGGATCTTCTTCACGATGACCTTCTTCGCGATCGGACTGGTTTCGAACTTCAGGAAGCTCTGGGAAGAAGGGATCGCCCGGCTGGCCGCCGTCTACGTGATCTCGCTCTTCGGGTTCGTCATCTGGATCGGACTCGTCATTTCGTGGATCTTCTTCCACGGGGTCAAGCCGCCGCTCGCCGGCTGACGGGAAGGAGGATTCGATGCCCGTTCTCACAGAGCCACCTCCGACGATGACGAAAGAGCCGGCCCGGTCCGAGCCGTGCCCGGTCAGGCCCCCTCCGCCGCCCGAGCCGCGGCCCCAGCCGAAGCTCGCCGACGAGCTGAAGAAGATGGACTGGGAGCCCCTCCTCCCGGTGGAGAAGAAGCTGATCGGATGGAGCATCGGGCTCGGTGTCGTCCTGCTCGGGATCCTCGTCTGGGTGAGCTACACGTTCTTCCCGGCCGGGCACTGACGGCGTGACACAGCTGACACAGGGTCAAGCTGACACAGAGCTGACACAGGGTCAGGTCTCGTTTTTCTATTATAATCTTCCACGGGGCCGCGTCACCCGTTCGACGAGGAAGATGAAGGAGCCGTAGACCTTCCCGGTCGCACGGGCCAGGCCGATCTCGCAGGTGCGGCTGGAGGACCAGTAGCCGTCGGCTCCGGCGGCCCGGCCCGACGATCGCCGCGAGCTCGTCGGCCAGGGGCGTCCTGCCCCCTCTCACCGCTCAGGCGCTCCAGTCGACGTAGGCCGTCTCGAAGCGGATCAGGTCGCTGGCGGGGATCGTCTCCAGCTCCCTCCCCTCCCCGTCGAGAAGGACGGCGCGGAACGCCACCGCGCGTCCCGTGCTCCTGGGGCGCGGCAGGGAGATCTCCACGACGCGTTCGACGCCGACGGTGCAGTCTCCCTGCGACGAGACGCCGGGCTGAAGTGCGACCTCGTGGACCGCGGGGGTCTCGCTGTCGGTACCCGCGAAGAGGACCCGGAGCCGGTGTCCCTCCAGGGACGTCGAGGCCGGAAGCGCGGACGGCTTGAGGCAGAGGAAGACGCGCTCACCCTGGGCGTCCCCCCCGAAGAGGACCTCTCTGATCTGTCCGACGCCGCGTTCCATCGTCCCCTTCGGCCGTGCCACGTGCCGCCCTGCGCCGAGCCATTCGAAGAAGTCCGGATTGAGTCCGTCGATGCGCGGCGAGAGGGGAGACGTGGAGAGGACGGCGAGGGCTGATACGCGCCGCTGGACCGGACGTTCCAGCTCGGGCGGCACGGGCCGCCCGAGCGCGCGATGGGCCGTCGTGATATGGCCGCGGAACAGGGCGTCGAAAACGGCGTCGTGCGCCGACGTGTGGTCGTCGCCGAACCACCAGAACCAGTCCGACGCCTCGGCGGCGAAAAGCGCGGCCTTCGCGACGGCCGCCGGGGGCGCGCCGCCCCGCAGGATCTCGAGCGGCGAGAGGGCCGGGGCCGCGGCGAGTTCGGGCGCCATGTCCTCCCGGGCCGCGGCAAGCAGCTCCCATGCGCGGTTCTTGGCGGGCGCGCCGATCCAGGTCCAGAGGTTGCCGTCCACCCACGAACCGGCCACGAGCCGCGGAAGGGGGCGGGGCTCCACCGCCGCGAGAATGTCCGAAGGCTTGGCCACCGAGACGCCATTCGAAGCGAGCGTCTTCGCGAGCGCGCGGAGGAACGGTGCGCCGTTCTCGGGATAGGTCTCCCACGCGTTCTCGCCGTCGAGGATGACGGGGACGACGAGGTCCTCCTCCGGCGCTGCCGCCCGGATGGCGTGAAGACGCGCAAGGAAATCGGCCGCCGCCTGGTCGGGGCTCCAGGACGCGTACGAGAAGCCGATCCGGTCCGAGAGGATTCTGTCGCGGAAGAAGAGGACGGGCGACGGGCCGCGCTCCAGCCGGTACGGGTGGAAGACCGTCCGCGCCTTGTCCCCATGGTCGAAGCGCTTCTCCGGGTGGAGGAGCGACCGGAGGAGCACCTCCTCGTCCGAGGCGGCCCAACGGACCCCCGCCCCGGCCATCAGCGCGAGGGCCTTCTCGGAGACCGCACCTTCCGGCGGCCACATTCCCGCGGGGCGGAACCCGAAGTGGCGCTCGAACGCCGCCAGCCCCATCTGGAGCTGGTCACGCGCGTCCTCCGGGTGCCCGAAGCGGCGCTGGGGGAGGGGCATGTCGGGCGTCGCCTCCCGCCCGGCGGCCGAGTCGACGAGGAGCGGAAGGATCGGGTGGTGATAGGGGCTCGTCGTCAGCTCGATCGTCCCGGACTCCAGCGCCTTTCTCCACGCCGGGATGACCCCGGAGAGGAACTCCTGCTGGCGGTCGAGGAGGGCGTTCTTCTCCTGCTCCGAGAATCCGTGTCCCCGCTTCTTCAGCCGCTGGACGAGCCGGTCCTTTTGCAGCGTCTGGCCGCACCAGGCGATGTGGAAGAGGACGACGAGATCGCGCAGGTCCTCGCGCGAGAAGGTCCGCCGGACGGCGGTCGTGGCCGCCTCCGCCGGCCGTTCCTCGAGGCGTCGCTTCAGCTCGGCATAGCGCGGGAGGGCGTCGATCATTCGCTGGTGGGCGGAGAAGAAGTTGGACAGGGCGAAGGCAACCGTCGGGCCGTCCCACTCGGCAGTGGGGATCCGCGCCACGTCGAGGAACTGGTCGCTCCCCCCGCGGGCGAGAAGCTCGACCTGGTCGACAAGCGACGGGACGAGGTTGCAGGCGTGCGGAACGCGCGGCTCCTCCGAGAGGATGGCCGGCAGGTCGGCGTAGTCCTTCAGGGCGTGCAGGCGCACCCACGGGAGGTGCGTCGGTGCGCCGGCGAAATCCGCGTACCAGGGCTGGTGGAAGTGCCAGAGGAAGAAGACCCGCAGGGGTCCGGCGGCCACGAACGTCCTTTTAGCTCTCCGCGGCCTCCGGGGCAAGGCGTGGGGGGCGGGGGGAGGGGTGTAGACTCCCGCTCCCGGGCCGTCCGCTGAGTCCGGGTCCCGCGCGACGACCCTCTCCGAACCGTGTCAGGTCCGGAAGGAAGCAGCACTAAGGAGGCCGGGCCGTGCGCCGCGGGAGCGCCCGGACTCATCGGGCGGCCCGCCGCGCGGGCCACCCGATGAGTCCGATCGGGGCTGTAATTCTTCGGGGGGAACGACGTCCGTCCGAGCGCATCCTCCTGCCGGGTTCGTTCCCCCCGGTCCCCCCTTGGCCCTCTCACTTTCTTTGAATCTGTTCTAGTAGAGTTCCTATCGTGGGGGAGACATACGTTCCTTTGGCGCGGAAGTGGAGGCCGCGGTCGTTCGCGGACGTCGTCGGGCAGGAGGAGATCGTCCGCGCCCTGACGAACGCCGTCGCGCAGGACCGCATCGCGCACGCCTACCTCTTCTCGGGCCCGCGCGGCGTCGGGAAGACGACGACGGCACGCCTCCTCGCGGCGGCGATCAACTGCTCCTCCTCTCCGGGGCCGACCCCGACGCCGTGCGGCACGTGCGTCGCCTGCACGGAGATCTTCGAGGGGCGCTCCATCGATGCCCTCGAGATCGACGGCGCGACGCACGGCAAGGTGGACCAGGCCCGCGACCTGATCGAGGTCGTCGCCTTCGCGCCGGTCCGGGACCGCCGGAAGGTCTTCATCATCGACGAGGTCCACGCCATCTCGGCGGCGGCCTTCCAGGCCCTCCTGAAGACGCTGGAGGAGCCCCCGGCGCACGCCGTCTTCGTCCTCGCGACGACCGAGCGGCACAAGATCCCGGCCACGATCCTCTCGCGCTGCCAGCGCTTCGACTTCCGGAGGCTGACCGACGAGGAGGTCGGCGACCGCCTCGCGGAGATCGCCCGGCGCGAGGGGCTTCCCGTCCCGGAGCCCGCAGCCGTGTCGGCCCTCGCCGCCGCGGCCACGGGGAGCCTTCGCGACGCCCTGTCGCTCTTCGACCAGGCGGCGGCCCGCTCGGGCGGGAAGGTGACCGCGGCCGACGTGGCGGCCCTTCTCGGCGCGCCCGACCGGTCGACCCTCGTGGCCCTCTTCGCCTCGCTCCTCGGGGGCGACCGCGCCGCCGTCCTGAAGGGGTGCGCCGAGCTGGAGGCGTCCGGCTCCGATCCGCGCGCCACCCTCCGCGACCTGACAGCCATCGTCCGGGGCACGCTCCGGCTCGCGGCGGACCCGGCCGCGCCGCCGCCGGCCGGCCTCTCCGAGGAGGGGGCAGCCCGCCTCGCGGAGTTCGCGAAGGGAACGCCCTATGCCACGCTCCTCCGGATGCTCTCCCTCCTCTCGGACGGCGACGCGCTCCTCCGTCGCGCCGACCTTCCCTCGCTCGCCTTCGAGGTCCTCCTTCTCAAGCTCGCCGAGCTTCCCCGCCTCGTGCCGATCGAAGAGATTCTTTCTGGCAAGACGGGGGCCCTGGCCTCGCTCTCGCTTCCGCCGAGCGCCGTGACCTCCAGTGGAGTGGCGGACATGCCGCTGTTTTCTTCGAAGGGAGGAAATCAGGAGGCAGAAACCACGGGGACACGGACCTCAGAAAGCGACAGAGGGGGAGAACGAAGAGAAACGTCCTCGTCGCGGGCCGGCGGTGCCGGCGCTTCGGCCGCCTCTTCGTCTTCCAAGAAGATCTCGGGTTCTGCCTTGCCTTCTGCGCCGGCGTCGCCGGATGCCGGGCGAACGGCCCCGCCGCGGTCCCCGTCTTTTCCGAAAGCAGAAGAATCTCCGGCGCCCCGCTTCGTCGGGCTGACGCCGCTCGAGATCGAGCCCGAGCCGCTGAGCGTCCCCGACGCCGCCGTCGCCTTCCGGGCGGAGGTCGAAAAGCGTCACTCCACCCTCGGCGCCGTGCTCGAGGACGCTTCGGTGCGGGTCGAGGGCAGGTGCGTCCGGATCGTCCTCGACCCGCCGAGCCCCGAGATGGAGAAGCGCCTCGCCGAGCCGGGCATGCGGAAAGTCCTCGAGGAGGCCGCGGCCGCCCTCCTCGGAAAACGCGCCGAGGTCGTCGTCGAGGGGGCCATGCCGCCGGCCGGGGACCTGACGGCCGCCGCTGCCGCGGCCGACCCGGCGTCGCTCGAGCGGGAGAACCTGAAGAAGCGCGCCATCCAGGACGAGAAGGTCCGGAAGATGCTCGACATGTTCGGCGGGGAGATCGTCGACGTGAAGCGCGACGACCGCCGCGACGGCTGACCGGATGCGCCTCCCGGCCTTCGAGCGGCTGATCGCCGCCCTGGAGCGGCTTCCCGGCGTCGGTCCGAAGAGCGCGCGGCGGATCGCCCACCATCTCCTCGCCGCGCCCGAGGAGGAGGCCGGCGACCTCGCCGCCGCGGTGCGCGATGCGCGGCAGAGGACGCGCGCCTGCTCCGTCTGCCATGCCCTGACCGAAGACGACCCGTGCGCCGTCTGCGCCGACCCGTCGCGGGACGGGAGTCTCCTGGCCGTCGTGGAGGAGGCGGCGGACGTCGAGAGCCTCGAGAGGACGCGCGAGTACCGGGGCCGGTACCACGTCCTCGGCGGGGCGCTGGCTCCTCTCCGCGGGATCGGCCCCGATGACCTCTTCGTCGAGGACCTCGTCCGCCGCGTTCGGGACGCGAGCCCGAGGATCGAGGAGGTTCTCCTCGCCACGAACCCGAACGTGGAGGGGGAGTCGACCGCCCTCTACCTCGCCCGGCGCCTCAAGCCGCACGGGGTGAGGGTCACGCGGCTCGCCCTCGGCCTCCCGGTCGGGGCGGCGCTCGAGTTCGCCGACGAGGTGACGCTCTCCCGGGCGGTCACGAACCGGCGGGACCTCTAGCCCGGCACTCCCCTGCTAGACTTGGGAAGCTTTCTCTGATGTCGGATTTCATCCTGTTCGACGAGGAGTTCCGCCAGATCAAGGACGTCATCGCACGTCTGAAGGCGGACGCCCAGTCGAAAGTCGTCTTCATCGTCGACAAGAACGGCCAGCAGATCGCGGCCCAGGGGGACATGGAGCAGCTCGACACGACCTCCCTCGCCTCGCTCACGGCGGGGAACGTCGCCGCCACCGACGGCCTGGCGCGACTGATCGGCGAGCGGGAGTTTCCCGTCCTCTTCCACGAAGGGGAGCGGGACAACGTCTACATCTCGGTCGTGGGGCAGCGCGTCATCCTGGTCGTCATCTTCGACGAGCGCTCCTCGCTCGGGCTCGTCCGCCTCCGCGTCCGGAAGGCGAACGCCGAGCTGGAGCGGATCTTCGAGGTGATCCAGCAGAAGGTCGAGGCGGAGAAGACCCGGCGGCTCTCGGGGTTCGAGTCCCCGTTCGCCGAGATCACGGACGAAGACATCGACAACCTCTTCAAGGACTAGATGACGTTCATCAACTACGCCGCCCGGGAGATCAACTGCAAGATCGTCTATTACGGCCCGGGCCTCTGCGGGAAGACGACGAACCTCCAGTACATCTACGACCGGACGAACCCGGCGGCGAAGGGGAAGCTCATCTCGCTGGCGACGGAGACCGACCGGACCCTCTTCTTCGACTTCCTGCCGCTCGACCTCGGCACCGTCCGCGGCTTCAAGACCCGCTTCCACCTCTACACCGTCCCCGGCCAGGTCTTCTACGACGCCAGCCGGAAGCTGATCCTGAAGGGGGTGGACGGCGTCGTCTTCGTGGCCGACTCGCAGGAGGCGCGGATGGACGCCAACATCGAGTCGCTCCAGAACCTCGACAAGAACCTCGTCGAGCATGGCTTCGACCTCGCGACGATCCCGTACGTCCTCCAGTTCAACAAGCGAGACCTTCCGACCGCGCTGCCGGTCGACACGCTCTACCGCTCCCTGAACTTCAAGGGCGAGCCGACCTTCGAGGCCACCGCCCCCATCGGCATCGGCGTCTTCGACACGCTGAAGGCCGTGGCGAAGCAGGTCCTCATGGAGCTGCGGAAGAAATAGGACCGCTCTTGACGGATCGGTGAAAATGGTCAGAATGACCATGGAGGTCCGTGTGAGCTCCCGCCCCGTACACCCCGTTTCGGTCGTCGAGGCAAAGGCCCGGTTCTCGGCGTGCGTCCGCGAGGCGGAAGCCGGGGGGGTTGTCCTGATCCGCCGGCATGGAAAGGCCGTGGCGGCCGTCGTTCCGGCCGGGGACGTGGAGAGCCTGCGACGGCTGCGAGCGGCCGGCCCGGAGGGAGGGCTCGCCAGTCTGGCCGGAGGCTGGAAGGGATCGGACGAGCTGGTCGCCTCCGTGGGGGCGCTCCGTCGCTCGAAGCCACGGCGCACGCCGCGACTTCGCTGACGGGTCGTGCCCTATCTCTTCGACACGGACGCCCTCTCCGAAGTCCTGAAGAAGCGGCCTGCGCCGGCGTATCTTCTGTGGCTCCGGACCGTGCCGCGCGAACAGCAGTTCACGAGCGCGGTGGTCGTCGCGGAGCTCTACAAAGGGGCGTATCGGTCGGACCGCGCGGCGTTTCACGTCGCGAACATCGAAAGGCGCGTCCTCCCGGCCGTCACCGTGCTTCCCTTCGACGTCGCCGTCGCACGCGTCTACGGCCGGATCGAGGCCACTCTTCAGAAGGGGGGCGAGCCGCTGGCCGACGCCGACCTCCAGATCGCCGCGACGACCCTTCACCACGGCCTCGACCTCGTCACAGGTAACCTCCGCCATTTCGGTCGGATCGCCGGTCTCACTCTCTGCCGAAAGTTCATAGAAGCCCGAACTTGACAGGCTACGGCGAAGTGAACGCCAGTATTCGCTGCTGACCGTTCTGGTCGCCATCTCCGGCCCTTTAGTAGTGATATCGCGCCTGCAGGAAGTCGATCCGGCCGTGCTGGACGAGGTGGACGAGCCGGCCCTCTTCCGTCGGCCGCCGCGATCACGCTCCCGGCACGAGATGCTTCAGCGGCCCGGGCTTCCCGACGGCGACGCGAAACCCACGAGACCGGGCTCCTCGTCCCCGAGACGGCGCTTCGAGATAATCGAACCGGTGAGGTTCAGCGAGTTGATCCAGCTTCTCGAAGCGAACGGGTTTCGGCTGATCCGCGAGAAGGGCTCTGTTCGCTACTATGCGAAGGCCGGGCACGACCGGCTGATTCGCGTAGACTTTCACGGGTCAAAGGAGGTTCCGACGGGAACCTGTCAGGCCATCCTGAAGGCGGCGGGACTAAAGGCAGGAAAGTGAGCCGATGCTCGATCTGAAGTACTCGCTGGTCATCGAAGCAACGAAAGACCCCCTGTTTTTCGGCTTCTACTCGCCGACGCTCGAGGGGTTCACAGGCGTCGGCAGCTCCGTCGAGGACTGTATCTACAAGGCCCGGTGGGGAATGGAAGAGCATGTCGCTCT
>JBLMYG010000286.1:0-10405 GCA_050258155.1 Acidithiobacillales bacterium | reverse complement strand
ATGCTGACTCTCACGGCCCCGGCGCAGGAGGCGCTGCGGTCGCTTCAGCAGCAAGCCCGCGAACGCGCCGCGACGCCGACCGATCTCGACGCGCTCGGCCGCTCGGACCGCGAGACCGCCGTGGAGGAGTGGCTCGAGAAGCATGGCATCGAGAACCCCTGGCAGCTCGCCGCCTCGCTGGCCGAGCAGGGGCTCGATCCCCCCTCGCTCTCGCGGCTCGCCACCCTGCTCAACGGCGAGGCGCTCTCCGCCGGCCTCGCCTGGGCGGCCAGCCTCTTCCCCGTCTACACTCTCCTGAACGAGATCCGCGAAGGATCGGCCCGGGTCTCCGAGATCGTAGGGGCCTTGAAGAGCTATTCCTATCTCGGGCAAGCGCCGGTCCAGGCGGTCGACCTGCACGAGAGCCTCGACAACACGCTCGTGATCCTCCGAGCGAAACTGAAAGACGGCATCAATGTCCACCGGGACTACGGCGCGGACATTCCGAAAGTGGCGGCTCACGGCGGCGAGCTGAATCAGGTCTGGACGAACCTGCTCGACAACGCCGCCGACGCGATGGGGGGCAAGGGCGAAATCACCATCCGGACTCGCCGCAGGGACGGTTGGGCGGTCGTCGAGATCGAAGACAACGGGCCGGGCATTCCGAAAGAAATTACTCCCAGGATCTTCGATCCTTTCTTCACGACAAAGGCGCCGGGGAAGGGGACCGGGCTGGGTCTTTCGACGAGCCACGCCATCGTCACCAAGCAGCACCAGGGAGAGATTCGCGTCGAATCCCGGCCGGGGCTGACCCGCTTCACCGTCAGGCTGCCGATCGAGCTGGCGGCATCATGAGGAGTGGAAGCTTCTAGATGGAAAACGTGCCCTTCGGGACGACGAAAGCGGACATGCCGGTCCAAGATCGTCTGGCGGAGCACCGGCTGCTTGCCGGCGCACCTCGCGAGCAGCTGGCATGGCTCGCCGCCCACGGCCGCCTCGTCCACTTGGAGACAGGAAACGTTCTCACGTCTAAGACCTCACCGGTGCGCGGACTGTACATCGTCCTTTCAGGCCACCTGTCGATTCACATCGACCGGGGCGCCGGACCACAAAAGGTCATGGAGTGGCGGGGGGGCGACGTGACGGGGCTCCTGCCGTACTCGCGCATGGTCGCCCCGCCGGGCGACGTGAAGGCCGAGGTGCCGACCGAGGTTCTGATGGTTCCGCGCGAGGAGATACCGGCGCTGATTCGCGACTGCTACGACCTCACCTCGATCTTCGTGCATGTCATGATCGACCGCGCCCGCCATTTCACCTCGACCGACCTTCATCAAGAGAAGATGGTCTCCCTCGGCAAGCTGGCGGCGGGGCTTGCGCACGAGCTGAACAATCCCGCTTCGGCCGTCGCGCGGAGCGCTCAGGGACTCAGGCTTCGACTTTCCGAGGTCGAATCGGCATCTCGCGCGCTCGGCGCGGCACGACTGTCCGAGACTCAGCGGGCCGCCGTCGACAGGGCACGGGAGCTCTGCCTCGCTGCAGCCGGCGCCTCCTTCGGACGCTCACCCATCGAGCGGGCGGACCGTGAAGACGCCATTGCCGACTGGCTGAAACGTCACGGCGCCGATGCCACCGCCGCGGAGGCGCTGGCGGAGTCTGCGATCACGCTCGACGCGCTCGAACAGCTCACGGAGGCGCTGACAGGCGAAGCGCTCCAGGCGGCGCTCCAGTGGCTCGTGGCCGGCTGTGCGACGTACCGCCTGGCATCGGAAATCGAAATGGCCGCGTCCAGAATCCACAAACTCGTTGCGGCGGTGAAGGGCTTCACCTACATGGACCAGGCGACCATGCCCAAACCGGTGGATGTCGGCCAGGGGCTGGCCGACACGCTCGCGGTGCTCAACGCAAAAGCCCGCGAGAAATCAGTGAAGGTGAGCCTCGACGTGGAGGCCGATCTTCCACACGTCCAGGGGTTCGGTGGCGAGCTCAACCAGGTCTGGGCCAATCTCGTCGACAACGCCCTGGACGCGGCCAGGGGTCATGTCGCCGTTGCAGCGGGCCGGCAGGGTCATTCCGTCGTCGTGCGCGTCGTCGACGATGGACCGGGCTTGCCTCCGGAGATTCGCGAGCGAATCTTCGATCCTTTCTTCACGACGAAACCGGTCGGCCAGGGGACCGGCCTCGGCCTCGACATCGCGCGGCGCCTCGTCCTCCGGCACCATGGGGAGATCGAGGTCGACGCCCGTCCCGGGCAGACACAGTTCAGCGTGACGCTGCCGATCGACGGAGGAAGGGGCTGACGTGGTGAGACCGGTGATTTTGACCGTCGACGACGACCCCGAAGTGCTCGGCGCGATCGAGCGCGACCTTCGCACCCACTACCGGAGCGACTACCGCATCCTGAAGGCCGGCTCGGGCCGCGAGGCGCTCGAGGCCGCGCAGCAGCTCAAGCAGCGCGGAACTCCCGTCGCTCTCTTCCTCGTGGACGAACGGATGCCCGGGATGACCGGCACCGAGCTGCTGCGCGAAGTGATCAAGCTCTACCCCGACGCGCGAAGGGTCCTGCTCACTGCCTATGCCGACACGCAGGCGGCGATCGCCGGGATCAACGATGTCGGGCTGAACCACTACCTTCTGAAGCCGTGGGATCCTCCGGATCAGCGGCTCTACCCGGTCCTCGACGACCTGCTGTCCGACTGGACGGCTCACGTGCGGCTTCCCTACGAGGGCATCCGGGTGGCCGGCGCGCAGTCGTCGCCGCGGAGCTACGCCGTGAAGGAATTCCTCTCCAGCAATCAGGTCCCCTATCAGTGGGTCGACGTCGACCAGGACCCGCCGACGCGGGAGCTGATCCGCTCTCTCGGCGACTCGAAGCGGCTGCCGGTTCTTCTCTTCCCCGACGGAAGCACTCTCGTCGCGCCGACCAACCGCGAGCTGGCTGAAAGAATCGGCCTGCAGATGCGGGCGCGCCTCCCCTTCTACGACCTGGTGATCGTCGGCGCCGGCCCTGCGGGGCTGGCCGCAGCGGTCTATGGCGCCTCGGAAGGGCTGCGCACCCTTCTCGTCGAGCACAACGCGCCCGGCGGCCAGGCCGGCACCAGCTCTCTCATCGAGAACTACCTCGGGTTCCCGTCCGGCGTCAGTGGAGCCGATCTCGCGCGCCGCGCCATCACACAGGCACGGCGCTTCGGCGCCGAGGTGCTCGCCCAGGAGGTCGTGGCGCTGCGCCGCGAGGATCCCTATCGCATCGTTCGGCTGGCGGACGGGACGGACGTTTCGTGCTACGCGGTCGTCCTGGCCACGGGGGTATCCGTCCGGACTCTGGATGTTCCCGGAATCGAACCCCTCCTCGGCATCGGCGTCTACTACGGCGCAGCGATGACCGAGGCCGCGACCTACCGCGGCCAGGACGTGTGCGTCCTCGGGGCCGGGAACTCGGCTGCGCAGGGCGCCCTCTTCTTCTCGCGCTACGCGAGCCACGTCACCCTGCTCGTCCGGGGAAAGTCCCTCGGCCAGTCGATGTCGCAGTACCTGGTCGACCGGCTCACGGCCACGCCGAACATCCAGGTCGAGACGCGGGTCGAGGTCGCCGGGGTCTGCGGCACGGGCCGGCTCGAGAAGGTCGTCATCCGAGGCGTGGACGACGCACAGGAGCGAGAGCTGCCCGCCTCGGCGATCTTCATCTTCATCGGCGCGAAGCCAAGGACCGAAATGGTCTCGGGTCTCCTGGAGCTCGACGACAAGGGGTACGTCCTAACCGGCCCGGACCTTCCCCGCACGGACCGAAGGCCTCGCGGCTGGACGCTCGACCGGGACCCCTACCTGTTCGAAACCAGTGTCCCCGGCATCTTCGCCGCCGGCGACGTGCGGGCCAGCTCGGGCAAGCGTGTCGCGGCGGCCGTCGGCGAGGGCTCCGGCACCGTCAGCATGGTCCACCGCTACCTCGAGACCGTCTGACCCGCCGGGACGCGGCCCTCAGGAAGCATCCGCCCATGGAGCGCTACAACATCATCGTCATCGGGGGCGGGTCGGGCGGCCTCGTCGTGGCGGCCGGCGGCGCGGCTCTCGGCGCCCGCGTGGCGCTCGTCGAGAAGTACCCCGTCGACTACCGCGGCGCGGAGGGAACCGTCCGGGCGATGGGGGGCGACTGCCTCAACACCGGCTGCGTCCCCTCGAAGGCGCTGATCCGTGCGGCGAAGGCGGCGCGGCACGCGAGCGAGGTCCGGCGCTTCGGTGTCCGGGGTGTCCCCGATCTCCCCCCTCAGGACCTCGGCGCCGTCATGGACTGGGTCCGGTCCCGGCAGGCGCGCATTGCGCCACACGACTCGATCGACCGCTTCAGGAACCTCGGAGCGGACGTTTTCGAGGGAGGAGGACGGCTCGTCTCCGCTCACGAGGTCGAGGTGAACGGAACGAGGCTCCGGGGGCGGCACATCGTCATCGCGACCGGCTCGCGGCCCCGCGTCGAGGAGATCCCGGGCCTCACGGAGGCCGGTTACCTGACGAACGAGACGGTCTTCGGCCTTCGCGACCTCCCCGGCTCGCTCGTCGTCATGGGAGGCGGGCCGATCGGCGCCGAGCTGGGCCAGTCCTTCGCCCGCCTGGGATCGAAGGTGACGATCGTCTCGTCCACGCCGCACCTCTGTCCCAAGGAGGATGCGGACGCCTCGGCCCTTCTCGAGAAGAGGCTTCGCGAGGAGGGTGTCGTCATTCTCGGAGGGTCGAAGGCAATCCGGGTCGAAGCGTCGGAAGGAAAGAAGCTGGTCACCGTGAGGCGAACGGACGGCGGCGAGAGCTCGGTCGCTGCCGACCAGATCCTCGTCGCGACGGGGCGGCGTCCGAATGTCGAAGGGCTGAACCTCGAGGGCATCGGCGTCAGGAGCTCGACGAAAGGGATCTTGACCGACGCGAAGTGCCGGACGAACGTCCCGTCGGTGTGGGCCATCGGCGACGTGGCCGGAGGGTATCTCTTCACTCATTGGGCCGGCTACCAGGCGGGCATCGTCCTCCGCAACACGCTGGCCCCCGTCGCCTTCGCCTCCTGCGACGACGAGAACGTCCCCCGCGTGACCTACACCGAGCCCGAGATCGCGCATGTCGGGCTGAACCAAAAGACCGCCGAGGAAAAGGGGGTCCGGTTCAGGTCGTACGTTTCCGACTTTTCTCACAACGACCGCGCGGTCTGCGACGGCGAAGACGAAGACGGCTTTCTCAGGATACTGGTCGGCGAGAAGGGGCGGATCCTCGGCGCGACAGCCGTCCATCCGCGAGCCGGCGACCTCCTCGCCGAGATCGTCCTCGCGAAGAAACAGGGACTCCCCGTGTCGGCTCTCGGCTCCGTCATCCGCGCCTACCCGACGCTCTCCGAGATTCACGGCGCGGTCGCCCGCGAGGTCCTGAAGGCGGCGCTGACGCCGGGGCGGAAGAAGCTCCTTTCGGGGCTGGCCGCGCTGCTCAGACGCTGATGGCGGACACCACGGTCGGGAAAGCGTTCCCCGTCGCGAAGGTCGTACTCTGGATCCTCGCCCTCGCCGCGCTCTTCGTTCTCTTCAGGTTCCTGCCGGTCGCCCTCTGGATCGAGGAGCTGAAGGCGTACGTGCGCGGGAGGGGACTTCCCGGTGCCGCCATCTTCGGCCTCGTCTACGTCGGCGCCTCGCTGATCCCCGGAGGCCCCGCCGCGATCCTGACCCTCGCGGCCGGAGCGGTTTACGGCGTCGTGCCCGGAACGATTCTGGTCTCGCTCGCCTCGACCGCGGCGGCGACGGCGGCATTCCTTCTGGCGCGCGGGGCGTTCCGGCCGCGGGTGAAGAGGATGGCCGAGCAGAACAGGACGTTCGGCAGCCTGAACCGCGCGATCCAGAAGGAGGGAACGAGAATCGTCGCCCTCGTCCGCCTCTCGCCGGCCTTCCCGTTCACGATCGTCAACTACCTCTTCGGGCTGACGCCGGTCCCGCTCGGCCCGTACGTCCTCGCCAGCTGGATCGCCATGCTGCCGGGGACGCTCGCCTACGTCTATTTCGGCTCCGCCCTCGGCGAGGTGAGCGGCGGAGCGACGCCCCTTCGGAAGACGATCAGCATCGGCCTCGCCGCGGCGGCCGTCGTGGCGACGGTCCTCGTCGCCCGGATCGCGGCGAAGGCGATCCGGACCGCGGGGGTCGAGGAAGCACCGAAGACGTGACGCTACTTCAGCGAGTCGCTCCCTCCGGAGACGGAGAGGAGATCGGGCGGGATGTGGCCGACGTCGTCGAGGAGGAGCGGCGTCACGGCGCCGCTCCCGTTCCACTCGAACGAGGAGAGCGAGCCGTTCCGCTGCCGGATCTCGTCCATCCGCGAGAGCGGCCGGGAAAGGAGCGTCGCCATCAGGATCCGGTTGAACCGGCCGTGGGCCACGACGAGGGCATGCGTCGCGCCGGTGGCGCCGAGCCGCCCGAGGAAGCGCGCCGCACGCCGTCCCGCCGCCGCCGGAGATTCGCCGCCCGCCGGGGCGTCGTCGACGTCCCCCGCCCGCCAACGGGCCCGGATCTCCGCCACCTGACGCTCCATCGCGTCGTCCAGAGGACGTCCGCACCAGACGCCCCAGTCGAACTCGACGAGGTCTTCGTCGAAGGCGATCGGCAGCCCGTGGGGAGCGTTGACGATCTCGGCCGTCTCGCGCGCCCGGATCATCGGGCTCGTGTGGACCGCGTCGATCGGCTCCCGGGAAAGTCGCGCCGAGAGCGCTTCGGCCTGACGGAGTCCGCGGGGTGACAGCGGCTCGTCCACACGCGAGCCCTGCAGGACGCCGGCGAGGTTCCCCCGGCTCTCGCCGTGCCTCACGATATAGAGCCGCACGGCACGCATTCTAGGATGGTGCCCGTATCATCCGCGAAATGGCCAGGGTCCGCGCCGTCTCCCATCCCGACGTCGCTGCCCTCCTCCGCGAGGACGGCCTCGATGCTCTCTTCACGGAGCGGTTCATGGCGGCGGCCGAGGTTTTCGACGACCTCGTCAACGCCGCCTGCTGGAGGATCCTGGACGGGATGGGACGGCTCCCTCCCGAGCAGGGCGCATCAGAGGCGGCCCTGCGGGACGAGACGCCCCTCCCCTCCCGCGCCCGCCCCGCATTCCGCTATCTCTTCGAGAAGCTCCTCTCCTCGGGCCTGCTGGCCCGAAAGGCGGGCGACCTGACCCGGACGGCCACTCCGCCGGGACTGGTCCAAAGCCTCGCGGCCGAGCTGGCGGCCCGCGAGCCGGACGCTGCCGTCGGCGCGGAGATCGTCGGAATTCTCCTGGACGAGGCGCCCGCCTTCTTCACCGGAACGAAGAGCGGAGAGGAGATCCTCTTCGCGCCGGGCCGCCTCCCGCTCTGGTTCCGCTACTTCTCGAACGGAAACGTTCTCTACGCCCTCAACAACGCTCTCGGTGCCGAGATCCTCTCGCGCACCGTCCCTCCGGACGCCTCGATTCTGGAGGTGGGAGGCGGCGGGGGGAGCGCGGCCGAGGCGGCGCTCGTCCGACTCGGGCCACGGGTCTCCCGCTACCGCTTCACCGAGCTCGTCTCCGTTTTCGCACGCCGCGGCGAGCGCGCCGCCCGCGCTGCGGCGTCGCCCCGCACCGCCGTGGAGACGGGCCGCCTCGACATGTCGAAGCCCTGGCGGAGCCAGGGCATCGAGCCGGGTTCCTTCGACGCCGTCTACTCGGTCAACTGCTTTCACGTCGCCCCTGATCTCCCCTTCGTTCTCGCCGAGGCGAAGGCCGCCCTCAGGCCCGGCGGAGCGGTCGTCGTCTCCGAGTGCATCCGTCCCTCCATCCACGACCGGCCGACCTGGGTCGAGTTCGTCTTCGACTTCCTCGAGAGCTTCACGAACGTGAAGACCGACCCCGTCCTTCGCCCCACGCACGGCTTCCTGACGCCGGGAGCCTGGCGGCGCTCCTTCGTCGCGGCCGGTTATCGCCTCGTCGAGGTGGTGCCCGACGTGGACCGCCTGGCCCGCCACTATCCCGACTTCTTCGTCGGCGCGGTCGTGGCGCGCAGCGGCTAGGGGCGGCGCCGCCCCACCGCCGCGAGGAGCTCGACCGGCTCCTTCGGCGCGCGGTCCGTCAGGATCCGGGAGCCTTCGGGCGTCACGAGGACATCGTCCTCGATCCGGACTCCCAGGCCGAGGTACTCCGCCGGGACGTTCTTCTCGTCGGGACGCACATAGAGGCCCGGCTCGACGGTCAGGACCATCCCCGGCGCGAGACGCCGCGGCTTCCCCTCGTCGTCCCGGTACCGCCCCCTGTCGTGAACGTCGAGGCCCAGCCAGTGCGACGTGTTGTGGAGGCAGAACCTCTGGGCGGCCTTCTTTCTCTTCAGCGTGGCCCGGCGCCCGCGGAGAAGCCCCGCCTCGAGGAGCGCATCGAGAAGGACGTCCCGCGCCGCCTCGTGCGGCGCGGCGAACGGCGCCCCCGGGCGGATCGCGGCGATCGCCGCGCGCTGGGCCGCGAGAACGGCCACGTAGACCCGCCGCTGCGGCGGCGTGAAGCGGGCGGAGACCGGAAACGTCCGCGTGATGTCGCTCGCATAGCCGTCGAACTCGCACCCGGCGTCGACGAGAACCAGATCGCCGGGGGCGAGCCGGCGCCGGTTCTCCGTGTAGTGGAGGATCGTGGTGTTCGCTCCCGAGGCCACGATGGAGGGGTAGGCCGGGCCGGCCGCCCCCTCCTTCACGAAGCGCCGTTCGAGGGCCGCGGCCAGCTCGTACTCCCAGCTCCCCGGCGCGGCGATCGCCATGGCGTCGCGGTGGGCCCGGGCGGCGATCTCCGCCGCTCGCGCAAGGGCGGCGATCTCCTCGGGCTCCTTTACGAGCCGCATCTCGTGGAGGATCTCGGCCGCGTCCTTCACGACGACCGGCCCCCGCCGCGGGCTCCGGGCTTCCCGTCGGAAGCGGGCCAGGAGGGAGGCCGCGATCCGATCCCCCTTTTCACTCTGGCCGAGCGCGAAGTAGAGGACGGCGTGCCGCCGGAGGAGGCCGGGAAGCCTCCGGTCCAGCTCGCCGACCGGAAAGGCCGCGTCGGCGCCTGCCTCCCGCATCGCCCCTTCGGGCCCCGCGCGCCGCCCTTCCCACGTCTCGCGCTCCCGATCCTTCGGCCGGACGAAAAGGGTGAAGCGCCTCCTGTCGGCGTCGAGGACGGCCACCGCTTCCGGCTCCGAGAAGCCGGTCAGGTAGAGAAGATCCGGGTCGGGACGGTAGCGGTAATGGATGTCCCACCCGAGCGACTGCTCGGGCGCGGCGAAGAGAAGGGCCACCCCCTCGCCCATCTTCTCGAAAAAGCGCTCGCGCCGGCGACGAAAGACTTCGGGGCCCACACGGCGAGTCTAATCGGCCGCCGGGCGCGCCGTGCGACGATGCCGTGCGTGAGCCCGCTCCGGATCGTCCGCCGCCTCCAGCAGCTCTACCCCGATGTCTCGGCCTCGAGGCTGAAGCGGGCCGTCCTGGAGGGACAGGTGAGCGTGGACGGCCGGACCGTCGACGACCCGGGGGCCACCGTCGGCGAGAAGGCGTGCGCGTCGTGGGACCGGAGCCGTCCGGCCCGGCGCCGCGTCCCGACCGCGCTTCAGGTCCTCTACGAGGACGACGACGCGATCGCCGTCGTCAAGCCGCCGGGGCTCCTGACGCATCCGACCGAGGCGAAGGAGAGGGACACGCTTCTCGCCCGCGTCTCGACATACGTCCAGCGTCGACACGGCGCCGGAAGGCGGACCTTCGTCTCCGTCGTCCATAGGCTCGACAAGGAGACATCGGGGATCCTCGTCTTCGCCCGCTCCCGTCGGGGACTCGTGGAGCTGCAGGCACAGCTCCGCGCCCACGTCATGGACCGAAGGTACCTCGCCGTCGTGGAGGGGGATCTCGAGGGCGACACCGGGACCTTCGACCAGGACCTCGTCGAGGACGCGGGAGACCGGCGGCGCGGCGTGGCCCGGCCGGGCGAGAAAGGGACCCGCGCGATCACGGAGTGGCGCGTCCTCGAGCGGTTCGGCATCGCGACCCTCGTCGAGGCGCGGCTCCGGACGGGGCGGACCCACCAGATCCGCGTCCACTTCGCAGAGGCCCGGCATCCGCTGGTCGGCGACCCGGTCTACCGCGACCCGCGCCGCCCGCCATTTCCCGTTCCTTTCCGGAGGCAGGCGCTTCATGCAGGGCGGCTCGGGTGGACCACGCCTGAGGGGAAGAAGGTCCAGCTCGCGGCGGAGCCCCCGCCGGACTTCAGGGCCCTCCTCGACGAGCTGCGACGGCGCACGGCGAGAGGTCCAAAGAGGGCAAATCGCTAGGAAGATACGGTGAGAGAGAAATTGCTGGAAAGAGCATGCTGACATGCGGCGGCTGCAATTGCAGCCGCGGAGAGAGAGTTTCTTCTGATTAGCGGCGGCTGCTGTGGCAGCCGCCGCTTGCAGAAAACGTGGTCCCGG
>JBLMYG010000285.1:0-4809 GCA_050258155.1 Acidithiobacillales bacterium | reverse complement strand
CTCTGCGCGCCCTTGACAGCCGGCTCCGGGCCACCAGATTTGCTGCTATCGGCGGCTGCCTCAGCAGCCGCCGGATATAAGAATTTTTGAACTTGCTGCCTCAACGCTTCGCCGTCGCTTCCGGCCACGACGATCAACTCGTCGAATGGGGCGGTCGTCCAGGTCTCCAGGACGCTTTTGATCAGCGGCGTGCCGGCGGCGTCCACGGGAGCCAGCATCTTCGGCGAGCCGAAGCGCGACGAGGAGCCGGCTCCGAGGAGGATCCCGGAGACGAAGCTAATCCGCCGCCTCGAAGCAGCCGCGCGGGCTGCGGCAGGTGTCCAGATCGCAGGGACCGTCGTCCGGCCCCACCGGCCCCATCGTCTTCAGGCACCAGTAAGACGCGCTCGACGATGGAAGGCTCACGGCGCGCGTCTCCCACTCGGAGGTGACATGCATCATTTTCGTCCGGAGGTGGCGGCAGCGCCCGGCGGGATCGGGGACGGCGTCGTTCCAGCTTGCGGGGAATTCGCTGTTCTTCATGCTTGGGGCGCCTTTTCCGTGCCATCCGGAAGGCCCGCCGCGGCGAGAAGGGTTCGGCGGACCATCGCGGCGATGAGGGGAACCTTGTACGCGTTCTGGGAAAGTGGCGTTGCCCCGCCGGTCGCGGCCTTGCCGGCCGCCGCGGCGAGCGCACCGTCGATCTTCTTCCCCTCGACGAGAGCTTCCGCCTTGCCCGACCTGAAGGGGACCGGCGCCACCGATCCGAGGACGATCCTCACGTCCCGCGCCGTCCCGGCGTCGTCGCGGTAGGCGACCGCCACGTCGGCGAGCGGCCAGTCGAACGCCTGCTTCTGCTTCAGCTTCCGGTAGGCCGAGCGGAGCCCCGGCCTCTTCGGGACGACGATCTCGACGATCAGCTCTGCGGGCCAGAGGACGTTCTCCGCCGTGATGTCGTCCTCCGGGTGGACGAAAAACGCATCGATCGGGATCGACCGTCGTCCCGAAGGCGAGATCGTCTCGATGGTAGCGCCGTACGCCTCGAGCGCGACGGCGGCCGCAGAGGGATGGACGATCGCGCAGGTCCCGTTGCCGAAGATGGCGTGGAAGGTGTTCTCGCCCTTCTGGGCGAAACACTCGCGTCCCCCCTTCTTCAGACAGGTGAAGTCGGCCGACCGGAAATACCAGCAGCGGGGTCGCTGACAGAGGTTCCCACCGATCGTCGCGGCGTTCCGGATCTGGGGCGTCGCGGCTCCCTCGCACGCCTCGGCGAGGGCCGGAAGATCGGTGCCCAGCTTCTCGGCGATCTCGGTCAAGGTGACGAGAGCGCCGATGGAAACCGAATCGCCTGCCGGCCGGAGGGTCCGGTGCCCGTCGAGCCGGCGGAGGTCGACGACGCGGTCGGGGGCCGCGGTCCGCTCCTTCAGGCGGTCGAGGAGGTCCGTGCCGGCTCCCTTCGCCTCCGCGGCCACGTTCGCCTTCCGGGCGGCCTCGAGGGCGAGGGCGGCGTCGTTCCAGTCCTTGGGCAGGATCCGCACGAACGGTTTCACGCCGTCACCCCCTTCCCCGTGGAGGCGACCGCGGCGAGAACGCGCGCGGGCGTCACCGGGATCTCGGTGATCCGTACCCCGAGGGCGTGGGAGACGGCGCCCACCACCGCGGCGCAGGTCGGAATCGTGCCCGGCTCCCCGACGCCGCGGGTCTGCGTGTTGTTCCGGCCGGCGTAGAGATCGATGACGATCGGGACGACCTCCGGGACGTCCACCGAGCCGATGATCTTGTAGTACTCCAGATTCGGGTTCAGGACCCTGCCCGTCCGCCGGTCGATGTACCGCTCCTCGAAGAGCGCGTAGCTGATCCCCTGGAGGATTCCGCCGCGGATCTGGCTCTCGACGCCGGTCCGCCAGACGGGGAGCCCGCAGTCGTGGACGGCGACGACCTTTTCGACGCGGACATTCCCCGTCTCGACGTCGACCACGACCTCGGCGAACTGCACCCCGAAAATTCGCGGGTCCGTTCCGTCGTAGTCCTTCGCCCGGTCACCCGTCGCGACGAGGACCTCGCCCGGCAGCTTCGCGCAGACGCTCTTCCAGGGGACGCTCTTTCCGGCGGCGCCGAAGGTCCCCACGCCGACCGTCACGTCCTCCGCCTTCGACGCGCCGAGGAGCGGCGCCGCCACCGACTTCAGCTTCTCCGCGGCGTGCCAGGCCGCAGCGCGGACGGCCGGGATGAGCGACACCGTCGTTGTGGAGCCGCCCGAGGCCGGCCCGAACGGGTAGCCCGAAGAGCCCCACTTCACCCGGACCGCCTCGGGGGCGAGACCCAGCTCCTCGGCGACAGTGACGGCGATCGTCGTCGGGTTCCCGCAGCCGATCTCCTGAACACCGTTCTCCACCTCGACGCTTCCGTCGCGGTTGATCCGGACCAGGACCTGCACGCCCGTGTGGACGATGTTGTACCAGACCGACGCGGCGCAGCCGAGCCCGCGGCGGAGCGGCAGGCCCCTGGCGGCCGCCTCGCGGTTCTTCGACGTAAGGGCCGTGCGGCGGTCCCAGCCGATCTCTTTCGCCCCACGCTCCCACTCGGCCCGCCGGACGTCCACCGGGTCGTTGGCCAGGCGGACGGCGAGGGGGTCCATGCCGAGCCGGCCGGCGATCTCGTCGAGGACGGCCTCGACGGCGAGCGTCCCCTGCGGGTGACCCGGGGCGCGCATGGCACAGCCCGGGCCGAGATTCGTGAAGACGTCGTATTCCTCCACCTTGACGTTCGGGAAGGCGTACGAGTTCTTCACCACGGCGCCGGTACCGGCGCCCGTCCCGACGCCCGCCGTCCCGTGGCAGACGTATTCGAAGGCCGTGACGGTCCCGTCCTTCCTGTACGCGGCTTTCATCCTGTTCGATGAATCGGGGCGGTTCCCGGCCGCGAGCTGGTCCTCCTTCCGGTCGAGGACCAGCTTCACCGGCTGCCCCGCTTTCTTCGCGAGGCGCGCAGCGAAGACCCCGTAGTCGCCCGGCCCGAACTTCGAGCCGAACCCGCCGCCGACGTACTCGGCCGTCACGTGGACCTTGTCCTTCAGGATCCCGAAGACCTGCGCCAGCTCGTCCCGGACGGAGAAGACGCCCTGCGTCGAAGCGGCGACGAAAAGCTCGTCTCCCTTCCACTCCGCGAAGAGCGAGTGGGTCTCCAGGCAGGCGTGCGTCTGGACCTGCGTCCGGACCGTCAGCTCGACGACGCCGTCGGCCTCCGCGAAGAGCTTCGAAAGGTCTTTCTCGCCTCGGCCCGAGGCGCGGGGCCCACGGACGTTCCCCTTCTGCGGAACGGCCCCCTCTCCTCCGGGGGCGTCGCCGGCGGTCCGGTGCTCCTCGACGGTCTTCTGGAAGACGAGGGGCGCCCCGTCCGCCATCGCCTCCTCGAGCGTGACGACGTGCGGAAGGAGGTCGTAGGCAACGGCGACCGCACGCAGGGCGTCGTCGGCGCCCTCCGGCGACGGGGCCGCGAGGGCAAGGACGGCCTCGCCCTGGTACCGGACGACCTTCTTGTCGGGAGTGAAGAAGACCACCCCCGGCATCGCAGCCAGCTTCGAGGTGTCGATGGAGACGATCCGGGCGTGGGCGTGCGGCGAGCGGAGGACGCGGCCGTAAAGGAGCCCCTCCCGCCTCACGTCGTGCGTGAAGACGGCCTTCCCTGTCGTCTTGAAGCGTCCGTCGAGACGGGGACCTCGGCCTCCGAAGACACGGCGCGGCCGGCCCTCCTCGAGCGGTGGAGGGTCGCCGGCTGGAATCTCGACGACCTTCTCCACGGTTTGGCCGGGGAGACCGATCCGGATCGTCGTCTTCCGGGCGTCGTTGACCGGATCAGGCATGGCGGCCTCCCTTCGCGGCGCTCAGGCAGGCGGCGAAGATGCCGCCGTACGCCCCGCATCGGCAAAGGTTTCCGGCGAGGGCCGCGCGGATCTCCTCGGGGGTCGGGTTCGGTCGTCTCCGGAGGAGAGCCTCCGCCGAGACGACGATTCCGGGGGTACAGAAGCCGCACTGGAACCCGTCTGTGTCGATCAGGGCCTTTTGAAAAGGCGACATCGCTTCCGGGGTGCCGAGTCCTTCGACGGTCGTCACGCTCCGCCCGTCGACGTCATGGACCAGGGTCAGGCAGGAGTTCACGGCGAGGCCGTCCAGGAGAACGGTGCATGCGCCACAGGCGCCCCGGTCGCAGCCGATCTTCGTTCCCGTCAGGCCCCACGTCTCGCGCAGCGCCTCGGCCAGCGTCACCCGCGGCTCGAAAACACCTCGCTGGAGCGTGCCATTGACGGTGACAGCGACCGGAAGACCGGCCCCGGGGGGGGCCTTCTTCCTGGCGTCCTGGGCGACGACCGCCGCCCCTCCCGCCGCCGTGGCCACGGCCGTCGTCGCGATACCCTTAAGGAGGCCGCGCCGCGTGACGCCCCTGCTCTTCTCGCTCATCGGTTACCTCCCCCCGGCGGGCGCGAAAACTATAACGCTCCGGGGGACGACCTGTCGCTTTCCGTTGACCGGCGTCCGGCGGGAGACCTATGCTTTAGTGTCGGGCTTCGTGTCTATCTCTGTCGCAAGGCGGGATCCGGGAGGGACTCGGCATGCACATCAACGACCTTCTCAAGATCGCGGTGGAGCGGAAGGCCTCGGACCTCCACCTGAAGGTGGGCGCGCACCCGATCATCCGCGTGGACGGCGAGCTGATCCCGCTCGTCGACCTGAAGCGGCTGATGCAGGAGGACACGATCGCGATGGCGTTCTCGATCATGTCCTCTCGCCAGAAGGAGAAGTTCAAGAACAACTTCGAGATCGACATCGCCTA
>JBLMYG010000284.1:0-7856 GCA_050258155.1 Acidithiobacillales bacterium | reverse complement strand
ACGGGACAGCTCGGCGCCTCTCCCGTTCCGGGAAGGCTGATGCCGATATTCGCCGCCTTCGACTCTCCCGGGCCGTTGACGATGCACCCCATGACGGCGAGGGTCATCGCCTCGACCCCGTCATACCGGGTCTTCCAGTCGGGCATCTTTTCCCGCACGTAGGCCTGGATCCGCTCCGCCAGCTCCTGGAACGTCGTGGAGGTCGTCCTCCCGCAGCCGGGGCACGCCGTGACGCTCGGCGCGAACGACCGGAGGCCGAGCGACTGGAGGAGCTCGCAGGCTGCCCAGACCTCCTCGCGGCGGTCG
The DNA here is from genome assembly GCA_050258155.1 of Acidithiobacillales bacterium. Lineage (GTDB taxonomy): Bacteria > Acidobacteriota > Thermoanaerobaculia > UBA5066 > UBA5066 > DAOMFB01. Next base: position 7,550 of record JBLMYG010000284.1, on the reverse strand, counting down.
CCGCCGGGACGCGGTGTGAGCGATACGCGGATCGTGTCGCCGATCCCCTCCTCCAGGAGGATTCCCATGGCCGCCGCCGACCAGACGAGCCCCTTCGTTCCCATCCCCGCCTCCGTGAGGCCGAGGTGGAGCGGCTGGTCGGTCTTCTTCGCCAGCTCGCGGTAGACGGCGACCAGCCCCCGCGGCTTCGAGACCTTGCACGAGATGATGATCCGGTCCTTCGAGAGGCCGGAGGCGAGCGCCAGCTCCGTCGACTCGAGCGCCGAGAGGACCATGCACTCGCCGAGAATCTCGTCGGACGACTTCCCGAGATCCCGGTCCGTGTTCTCCTGCATCTTCCGCATGACGAGCTCCTGGTTCAGGGAGCCGCCGTTCACGCCGATCCGGACGGACTTGCCGTTGTCGAAGGCCACCCGGCAGATCGTCGCGAACTGCTCGTCGCGGAGGCGCCCCGTGCCGACGTTCCCCGGATTGATCCGGTACTTGTCGAGAGCCGCCGCACAGGCCGGGAACCTCGTCAGGAGCAGGTGGCCGTTGTAGTGGAAGTCTCCGATGAGCGGCACGTCACAGCCCGCGCCCGAGAGGCGCTTCCGGATCTCCGGGACGGCCGCAGCCGCCGCGGGGACGTTGACGGTCACGCGGACCAGCTCCGACCCGGCCTCGGCCAGCTCCCGGCACTGCTCCGCCGTTGCCGCGGCGTCCGCCGTGTCCGTCATCGTCATCGACTGGACGACGACCGGAGCCCCCCCTCCCACGGTGACCCGGCCGACGGCGACAGGCACCGTCGCATGGCGGCGCCTCGCGGCGGCGGGGAGGACGGCGGCTGGCGGCGGCTCGGGCACGGCCTCAGAAGGCGACGTTCTTCAGGACGTCGAAGTAGAGGACGGTGGCCATCAGGAGGACGAGGAAGACGAAGCCGGCCTGCAGCAGACGCTCCTTCACCTTCACGGGAAAGTCCCGGCGCGCGGCGGACTCCAGGAGGGTGACGAAGATCTGCCCGCCGTCGAGGAGGGGAATCGGAAGGAGGTTGAGAATGCAGAGCTGCAGCGACAGCATCCCCATGAAGCCGAAGAGCGCCGCCGGACCGGTCCGCGCGGTCTCGCCGGACATCCGCGCGATGTCGATCGGCCCGGACAGCTGGCGCATCGACGCCTTCCCTTCGACGAGCCGCCGGACGATGTCGAGCGTCATCCGGGCCTGCTCGCGAAGCTCCCCCACGGCGGCCGTGAAGGCGGGGCCGGGGCCCAGCTTCCGGAAGACCGTCTCCCATTTCGGCGAGAAGCCGATCTTCCACGAGCCGCCCTCGTCGAGCGGCGTCAGCGTGAGCGTGAGCCGCGAGCCGTCCCGCTCGACGAGAACCTCCATCGGCCCCGGCGGCCGGCCCGCGGCCTCTTTCGCGGCTTCGCGCATCCTCCGGACGAGCTGGTAGTAGCCAGAGACTTCCTTCCCGTCCACGGCCACGATCCGGTCCCCGACGGCGAGGCCGGCCTTCGCCCCCGGGTATCCGGGCACGAGCGCGCCGACGACGGCGGGCACCTGCGGGCTCAGACCCACGTACCCGATGTCGTACGCCTTCTGGAACTTCGTCATCGGCTCGGGCCGGATCGTCAGCGTCAACCGCCGGCCAGCCCGCTCGATCTCGACGGGGATGTCCTGCCGGGGGGCCGTGCTGAGGCCGAGCTCGACCGCCTTCCATGTGGAGACGGGCCGGCCCGACAGCTTCAGGATGACGTCGTCGACCTTCACGCCCGCCTTCTCGGCCGGACTTCCCGGTTCGACGTTCTTCACGACAGGCTTCTCGTCCGGGTACTTCAGGACCTCCATGCCGATCATGAACGCCGAGGCCGTCAGACAAACCGCGAGGAGCAGGTTCATGACCGGCCCCGCGAAGAGGATCAGAAGTCGCTGCCACCGCGCCCCGGTCAGGACCGGTTCGGCATGCCCGGAGTCGACGACGTCGCTCTCGTCCGGCCCGAGGCCGACGACCTTCACGTACCCGCCGAGCGGGATCAGGGAGACGCGGTAGTCGGTCTCCCGTCTCTTCCACCCGAAGAGCCGTTTCCCAAAGCCGATGGAGAAGACTTCGACAGGGAACCGGAAACCCTTCGCCACCGCATAGTGCCCGAACTCGTGGACCACGATGAGGACCGAGAGGACGAAGATGAGGGCGAGAATGTTGATCGGGATGTTCATCGATCGGGACGTCCCATCTCATTACGCCCGAACGGCGCCGGCGGTTCCTGCCGGTGACGGCCGCTCGAGGACGGGAAGGATCTCACAGGCCGCTCTCCGCGCCCAGGCGTCCGCTTCCAGGGCCTCCTCGACACTCCGGAGCGGGGTGGCCGTGTGCCGGCCGAGGACCCGGGCCGCCGACTCCGCGATGGCGGGGAAAGGGATCCGGCCGGCGAGGAACGCCTCGACCGCCACCTCGTTCGCCGCGTTGAGGACGGCGGGGGCCGAGCCTCCGGAGGCGAGCGCCTCCGCGGCGAGGCCGAGGGCGGGATAGCGCTCCGGCTCGGGCCTGAAGAACTCGAGCTTCCCGAGCGCCGCCAGGTCGAGCCTCGGTAGAGGCGTCTCGACCCGTTCGGGCCAGGTCAGCGCATAGAGGATCGGGAAGCGCATGTCGTTCGGCGACATCTGTCCGATGACGGAGCCGTCCACGTACTCCACGAGCGAGTGGACGATCGACTGCGGGTGAATGAGGACCTCGATCCGCCCGACCGGGACGTCGAAGAGCCACCTCGCCTCGATCACCTCCAGCCCCTTGTTCATCATCGTGGCCGAGTCGATCGTGATCTTCGGCCCCATCCGCCAGGTCGGGTGGGCCAGGGCGTCGTCCACCGTGATGGCACCGAACGTCTCCAGCGGACGCGACCGAAAGGGCCCTCCCGATGCCGTCAGCATCAGCTTCGAGACCTCGGCCGGCGCCCCGCAGCGGAGCGCCTGATGGAGGGCGCAGTGCTCCGAGTCGACCGGGATGACCGCCGCGCCGGCCGTACGTGCGGCCGTCATCAGGAGCTCGCCGGCCACGACGAGGGTCTCCTTGTTCGCGAGGGCGAGTCTCTTCCCGAGCTTCGCCGCCGCGTACGACGAGGGGAGGCCAACTGACCCGACCAGGGCGCCGAGGACCACGTCCGCCTCGGGCAGCGTCGCGACGTCGACGAGACCCTGGGCGCCCCAGCCGACCGCAAGCCCCGGGAACTCGTTCCGGAGGCGGACCGCGTCGTCCTTCGTCTTCACCGCGACGACCCTCGGCCGGTGGGCCGCCACGGCAGGGATGAGCTTCTCGATTCTGGAGCCGGCGGCCATCGAGACGATCTCGAAACGGTCGGAAAAGTGCTCCACGACCGAAAGGGCCGAGTCGCCGATCGATCCCGTGGCCCCCATCAGGGCGATCCGCGTGGTCACCGCGGAAGGACCTCCGGCAGGAAGAACGCCACGGCCAGGACGAGGGGCGAGACGTAGAGGAGCGAGTCGAGCCGGTCCAGGAATCCGCCGTGCCCCGGCAGGAGGCTTCCCGAGTCCTTCAGGTCACAGCTTCGCTTGAAGCTCGACTCGAGGAGATCTCCGACGACGGCCAGCCCAGCGACGGCGAGGCCGAGGAGCGCGAGCCCGGGGACGTTTCCCGACGGAAAGAGGAGAAGGCGCGCGAGGAGCCCGACCACGAGCCCCGCCCCGAGCTGGCCCCAGAGCCCCTCCCACGTCTTCTTCGGGCTGATGGCCGGGGCGAGCTTCCGCTTCCCGAACCGACGGCCCACGTAGTAGGCGGCCGAGTCGCCTACCCAGACGACGGCGAGGACGAACATCACCGCCCGCCAGCCGACGGAGCGGAGGGCAATCATCGCGGCCCCGCCGAGGGCGACGTAGAGCGTGGAGAAGACCGAGGCCGACGACGACGCGAGGAGAACACCGACGGGGGGCGACGCGAGGAGGACGAGCGTCGGCAGGAGGACGAGGCCTGCAGCCGCCGCGCCCAGAAGGCCGGCCGTCGAGCCGAGATGGGCCGCCGCGCAGGCGGCCAGGAAGACGCCGATGCCCGCGACGCGCGGAACGACCCAGCCGGCCGCCGCGATGAGCCTGTAGAACTCCACCAGGGCGAGCCCCGCGGCGAGGGCGACGAGGAGGGCCCAGGCCCAGGGAGGCGCCACGAGAAGGATCGCGAGGACGGCCGGAATGAGGACCGCCGCCGTCAGTTCCCGCTGATACTTCAAGCGGGTTCTCCGGCGGGCCCGCGCCTCACCGGGACGCCGCAGCCGGCGGAGCGAGCGCGGGCGTCTCGCCGGAGTCGGCTGTCCGGACGCCGCCGTACCGCCGCTCGCGCTTCTGGTAGTCGGCGATCGCCTCGAGGAAGTGACGCGCGCGGAAGTCGGGCCAGAGGACCGGCGTGACGTGGATCTCGGCGTACGCGATCTGCCAGAGGAGGAAGTTCGACACCCGCATCTCGCCGCTCGTCCGGATGAGAAGGTCCGGATCGGGGAGCCCCGCCGTGTAGAGGCGCGACGCCACCGCGGCCTCGTCGATCCGGCCCGGAGAGAGCCGTCCCGCCGCCACGTCCGCCGCGAGCGAGCTCATGGCGTCGGCCAGCTCGGCACGCCCCGAGTAGTTGAGGGCGATCGAGAAAACCATGCCCCCGCACCCTTCCGTCGCGTGAAGCGCCTTCTCGAGCTCCCGGACGACGGACGGGTCGAGGCCATCCATTCGGCCGACGACGCGGAAACGAATGTCGTTCGAAAGCAGCGTCCCGAGCTCTCGCCCCAGCCACTCCTTCAGGAGCGACATGAGCGTGGCGATCTCGAGACGCGGCCGCTTCCAGTTTTCCGTCGAGAACGCAAAGAGCGTCAACGCCTGGAGATGGAGACGCGCCGCCGTCTCGACCGTCGCGCGGACGGCGTCGATCCCGGCCCGGTGTCCCTCCACCCTCGGAAGGCGGCGCCGCTGGGCCCACCGCCCGTTCCCGTCCATGATGACGGCGACGTGGCGTGGGAGGCGGGTGAGGTCGAGCCCGTCGAGGATCACTCGCTCCGGCGTACCGGGCGCGGCGAGGCTGTTTCGATCGATCATCGGTTCACGGGGTCCCCGCGTCGCGGCGACCCACCGCACGATTCTAGCGCGGGCTCTCCGGGCTCTCCGGCAGCCGCTCGGGCGGATAGAGAACGTGCTCCAGCGTCAGTCCGCGAGCTTCCGCAGTCGGCCCCGGCCGGTCCGGAGCCTCCTCCGGCAGCGTCTTGCCGCGGCCGACCTCGCGCAGAGTCCCGACGAGTCGCCGGACCATCCCCCGGAGAAAACCGTCGCCGATCGCCCGGACCAGAAGGAGGTCCCCGTCCTGCACGACGTCGAGCCCCGCGAGGTTCCGGACCGTCGAGCGGGCTTCCGAGCCGCCGGTCGAGAAGCGGGCGAAATCCCGCCGGCCCACGAGGCGGTGCGCGGCTTCGCGCATCGCGCCGACGTCCATGGGCTCCCTTGCCAGCGCCTCCACGAGGCCCCGGTGCGGGTGGAGGAACTCGCCCCGCCTGAGCCGGTAGACGTAAATCTTTCCGACGGCTGAAAAGCGGGCATGCCAGTCGTGGGGAACGGAAGTGGCCGAGAGGACCCGGATCTCCCCCGGGAGGAAAGTGTTGAGGCCGCGGCAGACACCCTGCTCGGGCACGCGCGGAGCGTCGTCGGGAAGGGTGACGTGGGCCACCTGCCCGTCGGCATGGACCCCCGAGTCGGTCCGGCCGGCCCCAACGACGGTCAGCCGCCGCCCGTAGAGCCTCTCGAGCGCCTTCTCCAGCTCGCCCTGGACCGTCCGGGGCGGCCCTCCGGGGCGGACCGTTTCCTGCACCTGCCACCCCTCGAAGAACGTCCCGAGGTAGGCGAGGTCGAGGCGGATCCGCACGCCGCCATTATCGGCGGGCCCGTCGTACTCTCCCGGCATGGCCGCCGCGCCTTCGGTCGTCGTGACCGAGATCTTCCGGAGTCTGCAGGGGGAGTCGACCCGGGCCGGCCTCCCCTGCGCGTTCGTCAGGTTGACCGGGTGCTCGCTCCGGTGCGTCTGGTGCGACTCGGCCTACGCCTTCTCCGGCGGGACGGAGATGGCCGTCAGCGACGTTCTCGCACGCGTCGAGGCGCTCGGGGTGCCGCTCGTGGAGATCACCGGCGGCGAGCCGCTCGAGCAGGAGGGCTTCTACCCGCTCGCGGCGGCCCTCTGCGACCGCGGGTACACGGTCCTCGTGGAGACAGGCGGGCAGGTTCCGATCGACCGCGTCGACCCGCGCGTCGTGAAGATCCTCGACGTCAAGTGCCCCGGGTCCGGGATGGTGGCGTCGAATCACCTCGAGAACCTGGTGCGCCTCTCGCCGCACGACGAGGTGAAGTTCGTCGTGGCCGACCGCCGCGACTTCGACTGGGCGGTGGCGCTCGTGCGCGTGCACGACCTCGACGCCAGACAGACCGTTCTGATCTCGCCGGCTTTCGACGGCGATTCCTCTGCCGTCGCCGCGGAGGTCGCCGAGTGGGTGCGCGACTCGGACCGGAAGCTGAGACTCAACCTCCAGATCCACAAGCTCCTCTGGGGGGACACACCCGGAAGATGAGAAGGACAGAGGCCGACCGGAGGAATTCTTCGAATAGGAAGAAAGAAAGCGCCGTGCGCGAACGCCGTCCCGCTGCGAGGGCCGCAGAGAAGGGTCCAAGAGGCAACACTTCCTTGGAGACGTGTTGGCCGCCGACGCGAAAGGCCAACTCACACTTTCCAGGAATGTCTTCTCCGGTCGTTCCCCGAGCGCCTGCGAAGGGCCGACGGACGGCCGTGCTCCTCCTGTCGGGCGGACTCGACAGCGGGACGTGCCTGGCACTCCTTTCACATTGGGGCTGGACGGTTCACGCCGTCTCCTTCGACTACGGTCAGCGGCACCGGATCGAGCTCAGAGCGGCCCGCCGGCTCGCCCGCAGGTACCGCGTCGCCTCCCATCGCGTTCTCCGCGTCGCCGACCTGGGCGCCATCGGAGGCTCCGCTCTGACCGACCTGTCCGTCCCGGTCCCGAAACGGAAGCTCGGGAACACCTCGATCCCCGTCACGTACGTCCCGGCCCGAAACACGGTCTTCCTTTCCTTCGCCCTCGCGGTTGCCGAGCGAGCCGGAGCGACGGAGATCGCCATCGGAGCCAACGCGCTCGATTACTCCGGCTACCCGGACTGCCGGCCACCCTTCCTCCGCGCCTTCGAAAAGGTCGCGCGGATCGGGACGAAGGCCGGAGTCGAAGGACGACGGATCTCTATCCGCGCTCCCCTCCTGAGGAAGACGAAGGCCCAGATCGTCCACCTCGCCACCGCCCTCGGCCTCGACCCTGCCCTCACGTCCTCTTGCTACGACCCTGCCCCCGACGGCAGCCCGTGCGGTGAATGCGACTCCTGCCTTCTCAGAGCGAAGGGCTTTCGTGAGGCAGGAAGGACTGACCCTTTAGAACGAAGGGACGGAAGAGGAAGAGGAAGAGGAAGAGGAAGAGGAAGAGGAAGAGGAAGAGGAAGAGGATAGGGGTAGCTCGCGGGGGGGGGGGGGGGGGGGGGGG
>JBLMYG010000283.1:0-6477 GCA_050258155.1 Acidithiobacillales bacterium | reverse complement strand
TTCCTCTCGACGCTTCTCTTCCATCAGGGGGTCCTCGCTCTTCTGCATGGCGCGGGGAGGACGACGCGCAGGCCGTGGGTCCTGACGCCGACGCCCCCCTTCGGCGTGCCGTCCGTCGTGTCGCTCGCCTTCTGGGGCGGCCTCTGGGGAATCCTCCTGTGGCGGATAGTCCGGGGGGTCTCGGGAGCACGCCACTGGCTCCTCGCCATCCTTCTCGGGGCCATTCTCCCGACGGCCGTCGCCTTTCTCGTCGTGCTTCCGCTCAAGGGCCTTCCGGTCGGGGGCGGCTGGAAGCCGGACCTTCTCGTGGGCGCGCTCCTCTTGAACGGCGCCTGGGGCGCCGGCGTCGTGCTCCTCATGCGGCTGTTCCACACCTGACAGCCGCCGCCGATGCCGCGTGTCGGGGGAGGATTCGATGAAGAAGGGAACGAAAGAGAGGTACGCCAGAGTCCCTGACCTGGAGAAGGACTTCGCGAAGGAGGCCGCGTGGGCCGACGCGCGATACGGCCCGAATGTGGCCCGTCTCACGAAGCCCGGGCGGCCGAAGAAAGGAACGAAGATCAAAGCGACCCAACCTCATTCCATCCGCGTCCCGGACCGCGTCTGGCGCTCCCTTCAGAAGAAGGCGAGGTCGCGCGGTCTCAGCACGAACGCGGCCCTGCAGCTCGCTGCTATGGAGTGGGTGGCCAGGGAGCAGTAATCTGTGATAACCGGGCGAAGACGCGAGCCTGCAATCTGGTCATATAATTGAAAATCGAGACCTGACCCCCTTCGTGTGACCCCCTTCGTGACCCCTTTCGCGTTCCGCCCCTCCGGCACCGGGTCGCCCCCCCGGCGTAGACCCCCCTCCCGTGAGCGTAGAATTCTGTTCGTGAGCACGGCCCGACGCCCCGCCCTGACGCCTCACCAGGTCCGCCGGGCGGCGCTCCGCCGGCGCGTCGAGGAGATCAAGGCGAAGCGGGACGCGCGGGACGCGGAGCTTGCGGAGCAGGCGCGCCGGGAGGACGCCGGAAAGCCGACGTACACCCTCGAAGACCTCCGGCGCGAGCTTGACGCCCGGAAGTAGGGCACCCTACCGCGTCATCATCTCGGATCGGTTCATGCGCTCGATCCGCGCCGTCCCCACGCCGCACGCTCGCCTCATCGAACAGAAGGTCTCGACCCTCACGGAGCAGCCGCGTCCGTCGTGGGCACCTCAGCTCGTCGGGCACCGTTCGCGGCGGTTCCGCGTCGGAACGTGGCGCGTGCTCTTCGATGTTGACGACGCGGCCAGGACGGTGACGGTCCTCTACGTCGGGCGCCGGGACGAGGTCTACCGCGGCCTCTGAACGCTCCCCGGACAGATGGCGGCCGCGTCCCTGCCGTTCCGAGGTTTCCGAGGCTTCCCGGATCGCTCGGATACGTCGGCGGCTCACCTCGCGCGCGCGTAGAAAAGCGCTCCCCGCCGCCGGAACACGACTGACGACCAGCCGCGCTTCACCGATTCCCGTGAACCGCCGACGACGGGGGACGGGGGTCATCATCCGAACCGGACCGTCGTGGTGCCGGCCGGGTACGCGTCGAGGTTTGAGCGAGGAACCGCTCCTTCTGCCGGCGGGAGTCCTTCTCGCGCCGTCGCATTTCGGCCACCGAGAATGAGGGTCGCGTCTCCATTTTCTACTATAAGAATCACGTGGCGAGGTGGGGCGCCGCGCCGGCGACGGCGGAGCCGGGCGAGACGTTGGCGCCGAGAGCACGCAGGGAGTCCTCGACGGCCTGAAGGGTCTTGGCCACCTCGCCGGGGCCGATGTTGCCCATGTGCCCCATCCGGAAGGCCTTTCCGGCGAGGGGGCCGAGGCAGCCGGCCACGACGACGCCGCGCCGGGCCATCTCCTTCCGGAAGGCGAGGTCCTCGACGCCCTTCGGATGGAAGACGACCGAGAGCGTGTCGGCCCGGCAGTCTTCCGCCGTGACGAGCGTCAGGCCGAGGGCCTGAAGGCCGGCCCGGACGGCGCGGCCGATCCGCTCGTGCCGCGCGAATCGGGCCGGGAGCCCTTCCTCGTGGAGGATCCGGAGCGCCTCGCCGAGAGCCACGATCTCGTTGACGCAGGGCGTCGCGAAGTACCGGCCCGGGTCCTCCATAACCGGGATCCAGCGCATCAGGTCGGCGTAGTAGGCGGGGACGGTGGCCCGGAGGCGGCGTTCACGCATCGCCCTCTCGGAGAAGAGGCAGAGGGCGAGTCCCGGGGGGGCCCCGATCGCCTTCTGCGCCGCGGTCAGGAGCACGTCCAGGCCCCAGCGGTCGAACGGCTCGTCGAGGGCTCCGGTGGCGCAGACGCCGTCCAGGATCAGCAGCTCCTGACGTCCGCGAAGGACGGCGGCATAGGCCTCGACGGGCGCGGCGGTCCCCGTGGAGGTGTCGACGTGCGTGACCGTGACGGCGGCGTACTTTCCCCTCGAGAGCCGATCGACGACCTGCTCCGGGGGGACGGCGCGCCCCCACTCGGAGCGGAGCACGTCGCAGGAAATGCCGAAGGCCGTGGCCAGCTCGGCATACCGGTCGCCGAAGTAGCCCTGGGAGACCACGAGAAGTTTCTGGCCCGGCGCCACGAGGTTGACGAGGGCGATCTCCATCGAGAGCGTCCCGCCCCCGGAGACGACGAGGGGCTGTCCGGTGGCGCTCTGGCAGAGGGATCGGAAATCGGCCAGCGCCCGCTTGAACGTCTCGACGAACTCGGGTGCGACGTGCGAGACGGTGGGACGGGCGAGGGCCGCGAGGATGCGGGGATGGACGGGCGTCGGGCCGGGGATCATCGTCAGGGTCTCGTCGATCACGGTGGCTCCCTTCAGCGGACCAGCTCGAGGGGGGGACTTTCCCCCGTCACGGCGCGGACGGCGGGGCCGACGAGGGCAGGATCGTCGGTGATGACCGAGGCCGCGCCCCAGACGGTCATCTGCCGCGCCGCCTCGGGGTCGTTCACGGTCCAGACGTGGACGGAAAGCCCTGCCTCACGCGCCTCGGCCACGAGGCGCGCCGTGACGAGCTTCACGTTCGGGCCGATGGCGTCGCATCCCCGGGGCGGGTCGGGCCAGAAGCGCCCCGTGGGCCTGTAGGTCGACGCGTCGAAGTTCAGACAGGTCTCGATCCGGGGCTCCAGCTCCTTGATCCGCCGGAGGATCTCCGCCGAAAAGGAGAGGACGACAGCGCCTTGAAAGAGCTGGAGCTGCGAGAGGAGCGCCGCGACGCGGAACTCGAGGAGACCCGGGCGCGGCGACGCCCCCTGCTTCAGCTCCACGAGGAACCTCCCCGAGGAGCCGTAGCGCGTCAGGACCTCCCGGAGGGCCGGGATCCGCCCGCGAAACTCGCCCCGGGCGATCTCGGCCTCCGCCAGCTCCGCCATCGTCAGCTGGGCGACGGGGAGGCGGCGACCCGCCAGGACGATTTCCGGGTCGTGGTGGACGACGGCCTCGCCGTCGAATGTCAGGCGGACGTCGAGCTCGACCGCGTCGGCGCCGTCGGCCTCGGCCCGGTCGAAGCTCTCGATCGTGTTCTCGGCCGCTTTCGTCGGGGAGCCGCGGTGCCCTACCACACGGGTGGGCCCGCCCCGGAAGAAGTTCATGGCGGCTGGATTATCCTCGCGGACCATGTCCCACCGCCCGCTCCCCGGGCCGAGGGCCTTCGGGCCCGTTGCGCGGGCGCGCCGCCGCGTTTCCAGCCCCCTGCCGCCGCGCGCCGCGCGGCGAAGGCCGGGGCCGCTGCCGGCGGGGCCTCTCACCGTCCCGATCTCGACGATCGACTGGCTCGTCTCCCGCGAGAGCCCCGCCGCGCGGTACGTCGCCCTCCGGGATCTCCTCGGCCGCCCGGCGAAGGATCCAGAGATGAAGCGGGCGCGACAGGCGCTCCCGCGCGATCCCTGGACGCGCGACATGCTCGAGGCTCTCCGGCGTCGGACGCTCCCGGGGACGTCGGCCGCCGAGCTTTCGCGCCGCTACGACGGAGGGCTCTGGCTGACCCTCTTCCTGGTGGAGACGGGGTGCGACGCGACCTTTCCGGTCGTCCGTCACGCGGGCAACCTTCTCTTCGCCGCGTGGGAGAAGGCGTTCGTGGAGCTTTCGCGTCGTGAGGACGCCGCCGTGGACCTCCGCGTCTTCACGCCGCTCTGCCGGGCGCTCGCGCTCATGGGGCATGCGGGCGATCCCCGGCTCCTCTCGGCTGCAGGGTACGTGGCCCGGGCCGCCCTTCTCGGCCGCGGCGTTACGGCGAAGTCGCTTCTCCTTTTCGCCACGGTCCCGGAGGAGCAGCGGGCCCCGTCCGTCCGCCGCGCGGTCGAACTCCTCCGGGCGCGGGCCCTCGAGGCCGAGATCCCGCCTCCCTTCCTCCGCTCCGGCTTCCCGACGGGGGATGAGAGCGATCTCGCCGAGCTTCTCTGGGCGCTCGCCCTGACGACGCCCGAAGGAGCCGTGAGCGCGCGGGAAGGGCCGCTTGCCCGCGGCCTCGCCCTCCTCCTCGCCCGCGCCGATCACCGCGGGAGATGGCTGCTCGAGCACCCCCTCGCCGGCGGGCTGCCGGTCCCGCTCGAGCGGACCGGCGAGATGTCGCGCTGGGTGACGCTCCGCGCCCTCATGGCCGTCCGGCACTTTCTCGGCCTTTCGATCGAAGGGGCGCAGGCCGTCCCGCGGCCAGCGAAGCCGTGACGCCCGGCATGCGCCGTCCCCTTTCCGCTCTCCTCGGCCTGCTCCTCCTCTCCTGCTCGCCGCCGCCGCGGCCGTCTGTGGACGGCTATTCGGCACGGGTCGCGATCCGGAGCAACGGAATCAGTGAGGCGAAGTTTCGGATCGTAGTGCGCGGCGCCTCGTACCGGCGCGACCCGGAGACGCCGGGGGGACCGTTTCTCATCCTCCTGGCACAGGAGCAGAAGGCTTACCGCCTCGACCCCGGCGCAAAGGTCTTCTCGGAGATCCCGTACGCGCAGGCGACGGACGAGTTCCTTCCCGGCTTCCCCCTCTCGCCCGGCTTCAACGACCGGGAGGAGGCCGAAAAGAGGGGGATCACCGAGTACCGACGGGAAAGTGACGAGGTCTTCGCGGGGATGGTCTGCTCGCTCTGGCGGTTCGTCGACCTGCCGGACGCCGTCGTCTCGCCCGCGACCGTCTACTGGGTCGCGCCGAGTCTCGAGAACCTGACGATCCGAATGGACCGGGAGATCCCGAAGCCGGACGGAACCTGGTCCCGCCGAACGGTGGAGCTCATGGACATCCGTGTCGGCGTCTCGTCCCGCCTCTTCGAGATTCCTGTCGACTTTCACCCGGCGTCCCCCCTCCACTGACCCTCCCGCGGGCCTTTGCTACCATTCCGTACTTCGCTCGGACAGAAGGAGCCGGGCCGTGGAGGAGAGGTCATGACCCGATTCACTTGCCGCTTTATCGTCGTCGCTGTCGCGGCCGGCGCGATCGTCACCCTCCCCTTGGTCGCGCAGCAGCCGACCCCGAAGGACCCCAAGAGTCCGATTCCGGGATGCGCCGACGGGCGCGGTCCGACCGGACCCGTCGAGGTCAAGATCCTCTCCCCGACGCCGGGCGAGTTGATCCCGATCCCGCAGGTGCCGGCCGGGCAGACGCCTCCCAAGGCGGCCCCCGTCGAGGTGAAGCTGGAGGTCAAGAACTACGAGTCCTTCATGGACCCGGCCACGAAGACCGGACAGGGAATCGCCCTGATCTTCGACAACGGCCCGACGGCGGTCCACTACGAGCCGACAAAGCCCTGGGTCTACCCGAGAGTCCCGCCGGGAACGCACACGATCCGGGCCTTTCCGGTCCGCCCGTGGGGCGAGTCGATCAAGGAGCCGGGGGCCTTCGCAATGGTGACGTTCTCGGTCGGGCAGAACAATGGAAAGAACAGCCCCGAGCCGGGCGGGCCTCTCCTGACCATCAGCTCCCCCAGGGGAAAGTACCCGCTAGGGCAGAAAGTGCTCCTTGATTTCCTCGTGGGCGGCTGCGTCGTCTCCGGGAAGGACGTCCCCGACTCCTGCCGGGTCCGCTACCGGGTCGACGAGACGCCGGAGGTGATCCTGTCGTCGCCCGATCCGGTCTGGCTCACCGATCTCCCGGTCGGCCGCCATGCGTTCGTCGTCGGCCTGACACGGGAGGGAAAGCTGATCGAGGGCCCGTACGTCATCCATCAGGGCGTCTTCGAGGTCGTCGGACCGGCGCAACCCCCGGCCTCCCCGCCGAAGACGGGCGCCCCCGGCCCCTGAGGATGCGCCCTCCTCTCGTCCTCGAGAGCTCCGGCGCGCGCCCGTGCGTCGTCAGTCCTCCGCTCGTCCTCGCGCCGATGGCGGGGATCACGGACGTGACGTACCGGCTTCTCCTCCGGCGGATCGGAGGGGTCGGCCTCGTGACGATGGAGTTCGTCTCTTCCGAGGGGCTGACACGCGGGAACAAGCGGACCGAGCGGCTTCTCCGCTTCGATCCGGCAGAACGACCTCTCTCGGTCCAGAT
>JBLMYG010000282.1:0-2774 GCA_050258155.1 Acidithiobacillales bacterium | reverse complement strand
GGGTCGTTCTCGCACTCGAAGAATCCGAAGAACCCGGTCCGGTCGGCGTGGATCCGGTTGTGCGCCTCGTCGGCGATGGCGGCGATCCGGCCGACGACCCTGCCGTCCCGGCGTGCGAGGAAGAGCGTCCGGCGTGCGTGCTTCCAGAACGGGTTTCTTCGCTCGTCGAGGATCTCCCGCACGTCGCTTCGGAGGGGCGGGGCCCAGTTCGGGTCCTCGGCGTAGATGCGGAACGGCAGCTCGACAAACTCCCGGAGATCGCCTCGCTCCGAGACGCGGCAGACCTCCGCCTGACCCACTAGCCGATCAGGCCGAGCTCGAGCCCGACGCGGCGGAAGGCTTCGAGAGCGCGCGTCAGGTGCTCGCGCGTGTGCGTCGCCATGTACGACGTCCGGATCAGGGCCCTTCCAGGGGGCGTCGCCGGGCTGACGACGGCGTTGACGAAAACGCCTTCGTCCTGGAGGCGCATCGCCATCCGGAAGGCGTTCTCGTCGTCGCCGACGACGAGGGGGATGACGGGAGACTTCGAGTCGCCACAATCGAAGCCGAGGGCGCGGAGCTCGGACATCATGAAACGAGTGTTCTCCCAGAGCCTCTGGCGCCGCTCGGGTTCCGCCTCGATGATGTCCACGGCCGCCAGAGCCGCCGCGACGGAGGCGGGAGGAGGCGCCGCGGTGAACATCAGCGACCGTGCCTTGTGCTTGATGTACTTGATGACGTCCTCGTCGCCGACGACGAAGCCCCCGACCGTCGCGAGCGACTTTGAGAAGGTCCCCATGACGAGGTCGACGTGGTCCTCGAGGCCGAAATGCTCGACGGACCCGCGCCCGTGCCGCCCAAAGACGCCGATCCCGTGCGCGTCGTCCACCATGAAGCCGACGTCCCACTCCTCGCAAAGCTCGACGAACTCGGGGATCGCGGCGATGTCGCCTTCCATGGAGAAAATGCCGTCCACGACGAGAAACCGTCCCCCCTTCGGGGTGCCGATGCCGAGAAGCCTGCGAAGGTCCGACGGGTCGTTGTGCCGGAATTTCTTCACATCGGCACCGATGGCGAGGCGGGCCCCGTCGTAGATGCAGGCGTGGTCCTGGCGGTCGAGATAGATCGTGTCGCCCTTCTGTGCGATCGTCGCGAGGACGCCGAGGTTGACCTGGAATCCGGTCGAAAAGGTGACGCAGGCGGGCCTCTTCATGAACGCGGCCAGCCGCTCCTCGAGCTTCACGTGGATGTCGAGCGTGCCGTTCAGCAGCCGGCTTCCGGCGCACCCCGCGCCGTACTTCCTGACGGCGGCGATGGCGGCTTCCTTGATCTTCGGGTGCGACGTCAGGCCGAGGTAGTTGTTCGACCCGAGCATGACCATCTCCCGGCCGTTCATCATGACGACCGGGTCCTGCCCGGATTCGATCGTCCGGAAATAGGGGAAGAGGCCTGCCGCCTTCAGCTCGTCCGGCGTCGTGTAGCCCCGGCATTTCTCGAAGATTGAACGACACTGAACGGGGCCCGCAGGGTGGAGGGCAACCCCGGACATCCCTTCGGATTCGGCGGCCACCGGCCGCGCCAGGCGACGCTCGGTCATCTAGATACTCTTCCTTCCCCGAATGTTATCAGAGCGAATCCACCCGTTGGCTGCGTACCAGTCCCATGTCTTCTGGGCCCCCGACCGGAAATCGGTCCTGAGAGGCTCGCCGAGGGCTGCCTGCGTCTCGGAGACGTCGCAGAGCCAGGCCGACTGGAGCATCTCAACGGCCTTCTCCGAGTCGAAGACGGGTGGAGAGTTCCACAGCCGAGAGGCCGCCCCGACGACGCTTCCGGCAAGCCGGATCAGGGGGGCCGGGACAGGAACGAGAAGCGGCCGTTTCGGGGGGAGGCCAGCCAGCGTCTCTGCGATCTGCCGGTAGTCGAGAACCTCCGGATGAGCCACGAAGAACGTCTCCCTCCGGCCTCCCCTTCGAAGCGCCCCGAGGAGGGCTGCCGAGACGTCGGCGGCGTAGACAAGCTGAATTCTCGTCCTCCCGCCGGCGAAGACCGGAACGAACCCTTTCGAGGCGGCAACGAAGAGGTCGCGGATCGCCGTCTCGCGGGGGCCGTAGACCGCGCAGGGCCGGAGGATCGTGTACGAGAGGCGCGCCTGGCTCCTGACCTCGTTCTCCCCTTCCAGCTTCGACCGCCCGTACGCCGACACGGGACGGCCGGGCGCGGACGTCTTCACCGGCGCCCCGTCCGGGCTCGGCCCGGCCGCAGCCTGCGACGACACCAGCACGAAGTGAGCGTCCGGAGCCCGCTCCACCGCAGCCCGGGCCACGTTTGCCGTCCCGCCCGTGTTGGAGGCCATATACTCGTCCTCGCTCCGCGCCGAGGTCTTTCCGGCCGCGTGGACGACCAGAGCGGCGCCCGCGACGAGCGCGCCGAGGCACGACGGATCGCGCACGTCTCCCTTCACGATCTCGACCGGGTGGCCCTTCAGCCAGCCGGGGGCGTCGGGGCGGCGCGCCAGCGCCCGGACCCTAAAGCCGGCGCCGAGAAGCGCTTCCGTCAGGTGGCTCCCGACGAAGCCGGAGCCGCCGGTGAGCGCTGCGAGGGGTCTCGACTCCACGACCCGGACAGTCTACTCACGCGATGGCCGCGCCGCTGCCAGCGTATAGTCGCCCCGCTCTCGCCCGCGACCCGTCGATGAAGCTCCTCGCCACCCCGGCCCTTCTCGTCGTCGCCGCTCTTCCTTTCGCGGGGCACGCCCTCGCGCTCGACGCCCCCCGGAAGATCGTGGACTACGACAT
>JBLMYG010000281.1:0-2834 GCA_050258155.1 Acidithiobacillales bacterium | reverse complement strand
CCCCGCACTCCGCCGACGCGATCGTCGACGTCCGCGCACCGGAGGACGGCGTCGTCCTCCTCTTCCACGCCTTCTCCTCGGTCCCGAAGGGGGTCCGGCTCCTCTCGATGATGACGAAGGTAAAGCCGCTCTAGGCGCCTGCTAACCTACCGACATGGCCGTCCGCCCGTCCTTCGACATCGAGCAGATTCGGGATAGAGTTCGTCTCCTGTTCGGGAATCGACCCGAGGTGCTGGCGGCCTTCCTCTTCGGCTCGGTCTCCCGCGGGACGGCCGGCCGCTTGAGCGATCTCGACATCGCCGTGCTGCTCGAGGCCCGGGCCGCGCACCAGCATCGGACGGACGCCTACAAGGCACAGCTTCTCGTTGAGCTGATGTCGTCTCTCCGGACGAACAAGCTCGATCTGGTCGTGCTGAACGAGGCCCCTTCGCTCCTCGCTCATCGCGTTCTGCGCGACGGGCTCCTCCTCCACGCTGCCGACGAGGCTGCGCTCGTGGACTTTCGATTCCGAGCATTGCAGAGGTACCTCGACACGAAACCGCTGCGAGAAGCCCGTGCCGCGGCTCTCCGCCAGCGGCTCGAGCGAGGCACCTTCGCAACGACGGGCTGATGGCCGTCGACCGAGGCGTCGTCGAGCGGCTCCTCGTCGAGCTGGAGCAGACGGTGACGACGCTTCGGCGCCTGAAGGGAGTCACTCTGAAGGAGCTGGAGTCGTCTCCGGATCGCGCCTGGGCCGTGGAGCATGGCCTCCAGGTCGCCATTCAGTCGCTCCTGGACGTCGGGAACCACATCCTCGCCGCCGAAGGCGCCAACAGCGTAGAGGAATACGCCGATATCTTCAGCGGGTTGGCCGAAAGGAAGGTCCTTCCCCCGGACTTTGCCCAGAGGATCAGGGGAATGGCCGGCTTCCGGAACCTTCTCGTTCATGGCTATGCCCGCGTGGATCTCGCGCGCGTTCACGAGTTCCTCCAGACCCGCCTCGGCGACTTCGAGGCGTTTGCGAAGTACATCGTTCGCTATCTGGATTCGTCACGCTGAATCCGGATCGCCGTGCCGGCAGGAACCGCTATTTCGCCGGATAGGCCCCCAAGGTTCCCGAGACGTCCGTTCCGTTGCCTTCGATGGTGTTATTGCCGCGCGACAGAACGACCCCGCCGCCGAACGCCTGTACACCTGTCACGTTGTCGACGATCGTGCAATTGGAGATCCGAATCGTCGCCGATCCTCCATTTCGGCCGGAGGAATTGACGGCGGGACCGCCAATGTGGGCCGCCGAGCAGTTCTCCAGACTCAGCTCGACGCTAGTCCCAGAAGGGCCGGCAGACACCACCGCCCCACCAAACAGATTCCCGATGAAGGAACAGTTCCGCGCGACCGCCGTTCCATTGACTTGCAGAAGCAGCCCGGTCCCATGCCCTTCGAAGCGGCAATGATCGAACGACGCCTGGATCGTCGAGGTCAGCGAGCTGATGTTGACGGCCGCTCCCAACGAAAATCCGCCACGAATGGACGTGTCGGTCACAAACAGAAGAAGTGGCGCCGGAGCATTCGCGAAGATGCCGAAGGCATAGCCATCGATGACACATTTCTCGATGTGAACGCTGCGGGCGCTCTCGACCCGAATCCCGTGGATCGAGAGGGGCAGGTCGATCTGCGAGACGAGGGTCAGGCCCCGCAGCACCACCGTGTCCTGGGCCCCTGCCTGTATGTCCACACCGATTTCGGACACCGTCTCGATCAGAGCCGTCACCCCGGTCGGCGCCTCGATCGTCACGCCCTTCGTCACGACGACGGCGCCATACGTTCCCGAGTCCACGGCCACGACTGTGCCCGCCGCCGCGGCGCGGTCGACGCCCGCCTGAAACGTCCTGCAGGGGGTTCGGACCGTCCCGCAATGCGGTGTGTCGGCTCCGCGGACGGCCGAGACGAAGACCGTGAAAGGCGCCGCATCAGCCGCCGACAGGCGGGGGAAGGCGAGGACGGCCGGCAAGAGGAGAAGTCGGAGGAACGAGAATTGGCGCATGGACGACACCTCAGGGTCCACGTCCACCTATCGAGACGGAGAATGCCGAAAGCTAGGTTCCGCATTTGACGTTGTCAAGGCTGAAACGACCTCTGCCGCTTACTTCAGGTAACCGAGGCTCTTCAGGTTCTCCACGTACTCCTTCGGGTCGATGGCGGGGACCTCTCCGCGCGGGCGAATCCCCCAGGAGGCAACGGTGGCCGTCGTGGCTGCCCCGGGGCGAAGAATCCCGGCGCAGACCCGTCCTTCCGCCTCGCGCGAGGCGGGGACGCCGAGGACGGCGAGGACCGTCGGCGCGACGTCGGCCGGCGCGATCGTCGCTGCGGCCCTCGGCAGGGCCAGCGGTCCGGAGAGGCGGACGAGGCCCCCTGACTCGCCCCGCCCGCCGTCGAAGAGGACGACGACGAGGTCCATCCCGTTCTGCCAGTCCGGGTCGTCGAGGAAGGCCCGGATTTTCCGGGCCTCGGCCTTCACCGCCTCGGCGAGCCCCACCCGGTCGGCGGCGCTCCGCGCGGGATCGGAGAGCGACGCCCCGAGGATATCGAGTCCCGGCAGGTAGAGGAGGGAGAGGCGCGGCGCCTCCCGGGCGAGAGCGTCGCGGAAGGAGCGGAGCGCGAAATCGTCCAGCCCTTCGGCGTCGGCCACGAGGCGTGAAAGAGGGCTTTCACCGTCCGGCCGATGGGGTGCCAGCGCCGCAGCGCGCGAGACCGCCTCGGGAGGCCATCCCTCCCCGACGAGCGAAGCTCCGGAGCGCGCTGCGAAGAAGAGATGGTTCGAGAGGACCGTCCCGCCCCCGTCGCCGGCCGGGTAC
>JBLMYG010000280.1:0-4273 GCA_050258155.1 Acidithiobacillales bacterium | reverse complement strand
CTGAACCCGCCGGATCGCGCCACGTACCAGGTCGACCGGAACATCAACTACACGAACGTCTGCATCTATCGCTGCACCTTCTGCGCCTTTTACAGGAAGGCGGGGGACCCCGAAGCGTACGTTCTGCCGTTCCCGGAGATCGGGAAGAAGGTCGAGGAGACGCTGGCCCTCGGCGGGACCGGCGTCCTCCTGCAGGGGGGCGTCCACGCCGACCTGCCGTTCTCCTTTTACGAGGAGCTCCTCGGGTATCTCCGGGACCGGTATCCGCGCATCCACCGCCACGCCTTTTCGGCGCCGGAGATCTACTTCCTCGCCAAGAAGGAGCGGATCCCCGTGGCCCTGGCCCTCCGGAAGCTGAAAGACGCCGGCCTGATGTCGGTCCCGGGGGGCGGGGCGGAGATCCTGGACGATGAGGTGCGGCAGCGGATATGGGCGCTGACGAAGTCCCCCACGGCGAGGTGGGCCGAGGTCCATCGCGAGGCGCACCGGCTCGGCATGCCCACGACCGCCACGATGATGTTCGGCGTCGGCGAGACGGCCGAGCAGCGCCTGAACCATTTCGAAGTGGTCCGGCGCCTGCAGGACGAATCGCTCGCGGAGGGGAACGAATCGTTCACGGCGTTCATCCCCTGGACCTTCCAGGAGGAGAACACGGTCCTCGAGGGACAGGTGGAGACGTCCGGCGGATACGACTACCTCCGGACGCTCGCCATCTCGCGCCTCTACCTCGACAACGTCCCGCACGTCCAGGGCTCGTGGGTGACGCAGGGGAAGAAGATCGGGCAGGTCTCGCTCTCTTTCGGGGCCGACGACCTCGGCTCGATCATGATCGAGGAGAACGTCGTGGCCGCGGCCGGGGCGCACAACCGGATGACGGTGGAGGAGATGACGGCCCTGATCCGGGGCGCCGGCTATACCCCGGTCCAGCGCGGCTCGGTCTACGAGAGGTGCCGGGAGATCTGCTGCTCCGGATTACGGGGCACGTAAACACATTTTGCCGGTCCGCCGGGGCGGGATGACGCAGACCGGCGGCGTGGCAACCGGCGTAACATTCCGGCACGAGGCGCGCGCGGCATGGGCGCGCCGGCGGTATTGGGGGGCGACGTGGGTCTCAAGGCTGACCGGGGTCCATGGGAAATTTCCCGGCCCGAATTCGCCCGAAACGGGCTCTCGGAGGAGGTCTCCTCCCTCTGTCAGGCCCTCGAGCGGTCCCCCGATGCCACCTTCGTGACCGACAGGCGCAACCGGGTCGTCTTTTCGAACCGGGCCGCCGAGACCCTTCTGGGCCACTCCGCCGGGGAGATGGTCGGGCTTTCGTGCGATGCCGTCCTCAAGGGGCGCGACGTCTTCGACAACCGGTACTGCACGCCCGGCTGCCCGGTGATGCAGATGGCGGGCCGCTGCGAGAGCGTCCGGGACTTCCGCCTCACGATCCAGGTCCGGGACGGTGGAGAAATCGCCGTGGACCTGAGCATTCTCCAGCTCGCGGTCGCCCCGCCCGACCATTTCTTCCTGGCGCACGTCCTCCGCCCCGTCGAGCGGAGGGGGCCGGCCGCGGTCTTCCCGGAAGCCGAGGGGCGACCTCCGCGCTCGCCTCTCGAGCTCGTCCGGGAGTCCACGGACGTCCGGGTCCGGAGGCTGACGTCCCGCGAGGTCGAGGTCCTCGGGATGCTGGCGGCCGGCCGGGCAACTCCGGAGATCGCCACCCGGCTCTGCATCTCGGCCCTGACGGTGCGGAACCACATCCAGAACATTCTCGAGAAGCTCGAGGTCCACTCCAAGAGCGAGGCGATCGCCTTCGCCTTCCAGAAGCGGCTGATCTGACGGCGGCGCGCCTTGTTCTGGTGAGGATTCCCCATCGGAGTTGGTGCGCGTGCGGGAGTGTGCGTCGCGCCGCCGGGTGTCACCTTTCCCGCAAGGAGCGAGGAAAGGAGAGACAGCGTGAGAAGAGTGAGCGTGACGAGAACGGCTTCGGCTCTCTGGGCCTCCGTGCCGGGCCTGCTTGCGGCTTTTCTGCTTCTGGGATCGGCCCTGCCGGCTGAAGGGGTCCCGGTCTTCGCCCGCAAGTACCACACTTCCTGCCAGACCTGCCATACCATCTTTCCGAAGCTCAACCCGTTCGGGGAGGCCTTCCGCCTGAACGGGTACCACCTGCCGGGGGAGACGGAGGAGCAGGTCAAGGAGACGCCGGTCTCGCTCGGCTCCGAGGCGTACGCCAAGATGTGGCCGGACATGCTCTACCCGAGCACGCTCCCGGGAAACGTTCCCCTCGCCGTGAACGTCCAGATCGCGGACCTCTACGCCTCCAGCCACGACGAGACGGGTAAGACCATCACCCACAATGACTTCCAGTTTCCCCAAGAGGCGAACCTCTTCGGGGCCGGAACCCTCGGGAACCACTTCAGCTTCCTCGCGGAGGTGACGTTCGCGGAGAACCCGGACGGGTCGAGCGAGGTGGAGATCGAGCACGCGCGGATCGACGTCATCTCCGCCTTCGGCCCGAAGCACCTCTTCAACTTCCGGATCGGGAAGCTGGCCCCGAACCTGTACGACGGATTCCAGGAAATGTGGATCATGACCTTCAACGCCATCGACACGCTCTTCGGATATGGCCCCGTCGGATACAACGGCGGAACGGGCATCACCGAGGAGGGCGGCTTCAGCCTGCCGGACCGGATGCGGGCCATCGAGATGTACGGCGTGGCCGCGCACCGGCTCTTTTACACGGTGGGCTTCGGGAACCCGATCGGGCCGGGAAGCCCGAACGGCAATTTCAACAACAACAGCTTCAAGGACTACTACGGCCGGATCGACTACAAGTTCGGCGGGATGGGGCTGGACGGCGACACGACGGGCGTCACGCTGCCGCCCGAGAACTGGCGCGAGACCTCGTTTCGGGTCGGTGTCTTCGGCTATCACGGGGACAACAGCGGCATCGACTTTCCGGTCACCGACCCCGAGGGGAACCCGTTCAACATGCAGCAGGGAATCTTCAAGCGGGTCGGCATCTACGGGTCACTCCTTTTTGGCGACCTGAACCTCTTCGGGGCGGCCGTCCACGGGACCGACGAGCTATCGCTCCGGGACAGCACGACGGGCGAGGAGCTCTCGGGGATGAAGCGGACGTACGACACCTGGTTCCTCGAGGCCGACTACGTCATCAAGCCGCCGTTCCAGCTCGCCGTCCGGTACGAGAACCTCAGGCCGGGAGACTCCTCCGTCCACCCGCTCCAGCTCCTGACCTCGGACTTCAGCTTCCTGGTGCGGGCGAACATCAAGCTGATCCTGGAGTCCCGCCTCGATCTCCACGACACCCAGAACTACGAGATCGCCACGGCCGTCCGGGCCGCCTTCTAGGAGGAAACAGATGAAAGGAATCGTGACGCTCGTCCTCTCCGCCGCCGTCTCCCTGCCGCTCGCCGCCGGAGAAATTCAAGGGAAGGTCACCTGCAAGGGAGTCCGCGACAGCGGGGACGCGGTCGTCTACGTGGGCGAGATCCCCGGCAAGACGTTCCCGGCCCCCGCGGTGCACGCCAAGGTGGACCAGAAGAACCTCGCCTTCGCGCCCCACGTCCTGGCTGTCCTCGTCGGGACGACGGTCGACTTCCAGAACTCCGACGCCGTCCTCCACAACGTCTTCTCGCCCGACGCCTGCGCGGAGAAGTTCAACCTTGGCACGTGGCCGAAGGGGCAGGTCCGGAGCTACACGTTCAAGAAAGAGTGCGTGGCGACCCTCCTTTGCAAGGTTCACCCCGAGATGGAGGGCTTCGTCCTCGCCGTCCCGACTCCCTACTTCGCCGTCACGAAAGCCGACGGCTCCTACAGGATCGGCGGCGTCCCGGACGGCTCCTACACGCTGAAGGTCTGGCACCCGAAGCTGAAGGGGACGGAGAGAGCGGTGAAGGTCGCCGGGGCGACGACGGCCGACTTCGAAGTCTCGAAGTGAGACCGGGCCCGTGGCCGAGGCGAGCCGCGACTGGCTCGAGCGCAACTTCCCCTGCAAGGAGGCGTGCCCGGTTCACACCGAGGCCGGCAAGTACGTCACGCTGATCGCCGAGGGGCGGTACCGCGAGGCTTATGCCGTGGCCCGGAAGCCGAATCCGCTCGCCTCCATCTGCGGGCGGATCTGCGCGGCCCCGTGCGAGGGGGTCTGCCGCCGGGGCGAGCTGGACGCTCCGATCTCGATCCGGGCCCTGAAGCGTTTCGTCACGGAGCGTTTCGGCGTGGAGAGCATGATCGACCTGTCGGTCCTTTCGGAGATCTACGGCCGACG
>JBLMYG010000279.1:0-7120 GCA_050258155.1 Acidithiobacillales bacterium | reverse complement strand
GAGGCCGGAGAGGACGTCGCCGTTGCCGATGACGAGGGATGCGTGGCCGTCGGCGAGCTCCCCGGGCACCCGGATGCGCACGACGTGCGCCGTCTCCCGGCCCCGCCGATCGGCCAGGCGCACCGTGGCCACGACGTCGTCACCCGGCGCCACCTTCGACGACACCAGGGCCGCGTCGACGATCCGGAGACGGCGCTCGCCGGCCACGCTCGAGGCGTCGATCGTCACGCCGGTGATGCCCGGGTCCCCCACGTCGTTCTCCTCGAGAAGGCCCGCGAGAACGCTGGCCGAAAGGATGGCCGTCTCCTTCGCCCGCGGACCCGAAACGAGATCCTCCCAGCGGACGGCCCCTGCCGCCGTCTCGATGCTGATGCGGAAACGGAGCGTCCGGTCCTGCGGCGTCGGGTCGGAGATCGTCAGGGCAGCGTCCGTCGAAAGGGCGAGAAGAAGCGGAAACAGGCGCGGATGCGGCGCGAGCCGCCACCGCAGCGTGCGCGCGCCCGCTCCGGCCTCGAAGTGGAACTGGACGGGGACCATCGGGGCTGCGCCATCCGTCCGGCCCGCCACGCCGGCGTCGCGGTCCTTCGTCAGACGCCAGGCCGGCTCCGAAACGGGGTAGCCGATCTTGAACGACTGATAGAGGTTCGGAAGGACGGTCACGACGTTGGACGGGGCGACGGGAAGCTCCAGCTCGCCGAAGCCGAGGAAGGTGTGGCCGAAGGCGACGAACCGGCCGTCGGGCTCCACCCGCGTGACGGTCCCGGTCGCGCCGAGCTGCAGATCGCCGTCCACGAGAAGGGCCGTGATCGCCGTCCCCACCGCGAGAGCGAGGCGAGGGACCGGCCGGGGAGCCGGGATGGCGCCACCGACGGCGCTGGCCGCTGCGGCAGCCGGCAGCCCGAACCGCGTGAGGAGCGTGGAGTTCCGGAGAAGCGTCTCGGCCGGAAAGCCGCTCCAGGAAGGCGCCAGCAGGGGACTGGCCGCCGGGGGAAGCAGCGCTTCCATCTCCTCGAAGCGCTTCCGGAGAAGGCCGAGGCGCTCGCTTCCGTCCGAGGCGAGGGCCTCGAGGAGCGGACCCGGCCCGGAGAGGGCGGCAACCGTCCGGGGCTGCGGCCTTTCGGACGCGCTTTCGATCGCCAGCATGGGCTCGATCGGCGTGACGCCGCCGATGGCCTCCTTCGAGAAGGCGAATCCGCTCGACAGCGCGCCGGCGAGCTTCCCGTCGAGATAGACCGGGCTTCCGCTCATCCCGGCCACGATGCCGCTCCGCTCGAGGCCGAGCCCCGAGGCGCGGACGACGATGACGGATCGGCCGGGTGTCACGTTCGGCACGACGCCGAGGACCTCGACGTCGAAGCGCTCGACCTTCTGTCCTTCCATGACGGTCAGCCCGTACCCCTTCATGCCGGGCGTGACCTTCGAGAGAGGGAGGATCTCCTCGCTGCGGGCCGGGGCCGACAGGAGAGCCGCCACGAGGATCGCGACGAGCGTCTCGGCTTTTGACCGGGCGCGAAGCCCCATGCTACCTTGCGGCGGCGGACCGTGACGGGGCCGTCGCAGGTAACCCCCGAAGGAGGCCACGACGGAAACCGGCGGAAACAACGTTCTCCAGCTTTTTCTCACCGCAGGCTGGACGGCCAAGGCGGTCCTCCTCATCCTGTCGTTCTTCTCCCTCGCGTCCTGGGCGATCATCGTCGCCAAGGGATGGAGTTTCGCACGGGCACGGACCCAGACGCGCGGATTCCTCCACCACTTCCGGAAGAGCCGGAAATTCGCCGACATCCTGTCGGTCTGCGGCCGCTTCGAGGCGAGCCCGCTCGTCGGCATCTTCCGGTCCGGCTACGCCGAGCTGGACCAGCAGGTCCGTGACGGCCGCGACGTCGCGCCCGGGGACCCGGGGCGCCTCTTCGTCCGCAGCCTCCCCGCCATCGAACGGGCGCTGCAGCGGGCCGCGGGGGTCGAGGCGACCCGGCTGACGCGCCGCCTGCAGTTCCTGGCCACCACCGCCTCCGCGACCCCCTTCATCGGCCTCTTCGGAACCGTCTGGGGGATCATGGTCGCCTTTTCCCAGATCGCCGCCAAGGGCTCGTCCTCCATCGTCGCCGTCGCGCCGGGGATCGCCGAGGCGCTCATCACGACCGCGGCGGGCCTCGTCGCCGCGGTCCCGGCTCTGATCGCCTACAACAACTTCAACGGCAAGGTCCGGGTCATCCGCGCCGAGATGAACGACTTCGCGCTGGAGTTCCTCAACCTGGCCGAGCGCCATTTCACCTGAGGCCCGCGGGAGACCCGATGGCATTCCGGATCGATGACGAGACACAGGCCCTCTCCGACATCAACGTCACGCCTCTCGTCGACGTGATGCTCGTCCTTCTCGTCATCTTCATGGTGACCGCCCCCCTTCTCCAGCAGGGAATCGACGTCCAGCTTCCGAAGTCCGTCGCCCAGAATCTCCCGCAGGAGCCCGAGAACCCGCTGATCCTCTCGATCACCAGGAACCAGGTCTATTACTTGAACGAGACGCCGATCCCGAAGAAGCAGCTCGCCGATCGGCTGAAGATCATTCTCAGGAACCGGCGGAGCAAGGCGATCTACCTGAAGGCCGACCGGAACCTCCCGTACGGCGTCGTCGTCGAGACGATGGACGTCCTGAACCGCCTCGGCGTCGAGAGCCTCGGCATGGTGACCGAGCTCAGGAGCCTGGAGAAGCCGTGACGGTGTCGGAGATTCTCGAGAGGCGTCTCTCGACCGCGGACGCTCCCCCCGCCATCGGACCTGTCATCTCCATCGCCGCGCATGCGGCGTTCCTGGCCGTGCTGATCCTCGTCTCCCGGCCCCGCGTCGTGACGGTTCTCCCTGTGGCGCTCCCCGTGCGGGTCATCTCCCCGGCGGCCCTCGGCGGCCGGAGCGTCGCGCCGGCTCGTCCCGCTCCCGCCCCGACACCGGCGCCGGCAGCCCCTCAGAAGCCGAAACGGGTCATCGAGAAGCTGAACGAGAAACCTGTCCCCTCGGCCAAGGCCATGCCCGAGCCGACGGCGAGAAAGAAGAAGATGACGCCGACGCCGGCCCCGGCCGCTGCTGCGCCTTCGGAACCGTCGGTCGAGCTTCCCTCGGCCGGCGGCAGCGGCTCAGCGACGGAAGGAAGCGGCTCCGCGCTCAGTTTCGGGACGTCGGTCGCAGGACTCGACTCCGATTTCCCCTTCACCTTCTACGTCGACCAGATGCTGACGCTGATCGGCGGCAACTGGCTGAAGCCGGAAGGGTCGGAAGGCCTCGCGGCCGTCGTCGGCTTCCAGATCCAGCGGGACGGCCAGATCACCGACGTCAAGCTCCTCACGCCCTCGGGCGTCGGCTTCTATGACCGGGCCGCCGTCCGGGCCGTCTACGCAGCCAATCCCCTTCCACCTCTCCCGCCCGAGTTCCAGGGCGACCGCCTCGGAGTCCATCTCCGCTTCCGATGAAGCGATACCGGAGGACCTCTTGAAGATCCGCTCCCTCGCCCTCTCGACGCTCCTCGCCGGCCTTCCCGCTCTCGCCGCACCGCAGGCTGCTCCGCCGACCCCCTCCGCCGTGGCCACGCCCGGCCGCTCTCCGGCGACGCCCGAGCCCCCTTCGCCGCAGGAGACGATCATCTCCGTCGACATCACGAAGCCGAGCGGGGCCCGAACGCTGATCGCCATTCCGGTCCCGATCTCGCCTCTGACGCCGGAGCTCAAGTCGGGCGCGGTCGATCCCTTCTACAAGACGCTGACGGACGACCTCTCCGGTTACCCGACCTTCCTCGTCACCGACCCGGCCCTTCAGCCGACCGGCGCGCGGCCGCCGCGAACGCGCGAGGAGGGGGACGCTTGGATCGCCACGGGCGCCCAGTTCCTTCTCGACACCCAGCTCCGCCCGACGGCCACCGGGATCGAGGTGGAGGCACAGCTCTGGGACCTCCGAACCCTCGGGAACGTCCTAGGAAAGGCGTACACGAGCCAGCTCGCGGGCGCGCGGCGCATCGCCCACACCCTCGCGAACGACATCGTTCGCCAGTTCACGGGGCGCCCCGGCCCGTTCCTCGCCCGGCTCGCCTTCGTGTCGGACCGGGACTCACCGAAGAGGAAGGGGCGCGAACGGCCCGAGACGACGAAGGAGATCTACCTGATGGACTGGGACGGCCAGAACGAGTGGAGGCTCACGGCCAACCGGAGCCTCGTGCTCTCGCCCGACTGGTCCCCTGACGGGAAGTGGATCGTCTGTCAGTCGTACCTGAAGGGCCCGCCTGCACTTCTTCTCGTGCCGACCGCCGGTGGCGCCGCGAAGCAGATTCTCGTCTCGACGGAGCTGAACTCCTCGCCGGCGTTCTCCCCGGACGGGAAGCGGGTGGCCTACTGCGGCAGCGTCCGCGGAAACCCCGAGATCTTCGTGGTCGATGTCGACGGAAAAGGCCTTCACCGGCTGACGGACAACACGGCGGTCGACGCCACGCCGCGCTGGGCACCGAACGGCCGCGAGATTGCCTTCACCTCCAACCGGCAGGGGACGCCGCAGGTCTATCTCATGGACTTTGAGGGAGCGAACGTCCGCCGGCTCACCCTTGCGGGAAACTGGAACGACGAGGCGACCTTCGCGCCCGACGGCTCGCGAATCGCCTTCGCCTGCCAGAACGAGGGGGAGCTCCAGATCTGCGTCCTGGACCTCCTCTCGGGGCGGACCTTCCAGATCTCGAGCGGACCCGGCGCCCAGGAGAATCCGTCGTGGTCGCCGGACGGCTCCAAGATCGCGTGGGAGGTGACGCGCAACGGCTCGACGCAGATCCTCGTCGCCAACGCCGACGGCACGTCTCCCCGCGTCATCACCTCGGTCGGGAACAACACGTCGCCCTCCTGGTCGAAAACGCTAGAATGACTCTTGCTTGACATCGGGGACGTATGACAATTCGGCGCACTGCTCTGGGAAACGCTCTGTTGAGAAAGGATCTGCACATGAGCCGCCTCGCGCGCATCTCCGGTCCGGTCACCCTAGCGGTTTTCGTCGCCTTCGCAGCCGCCTGCTCGAAGAAGCCGCCTGTTCAGACGGCCCCGGTGCCGACGCCGGTGCCCACGCCGGAGGCTCCCACACCCGTCACTGTCCCGCCCCGCCCCGAGACACCTCCCCCGCCCGAGATGAAGGTGACGGACCGGTCGCTCGTCGAGATCTCCGGCTACCTCAAATCGGCATATTTCGATTACGACAAGTCCGACATCCGGCCGGACGCCCGCGAAGCCCTGAACGCCGACGCCGATTTCCTGAAGAAGTGGCAGACGCTGAAGGTCACGATCGAAGGGCACTGCGACGAGCGGGGGACGCGCGAGTACAACATGGCTCTCGGCCAGCGTCGGGCCTCTGCCGCAAAGGAATATCTCGTCTCCCTCGGCGTCGACGCCTCGCGGCTCACGACGATCTCCTACGGGAAGGAGCGCCCCTTCTGCACGGAGCACAACGAAGAGTGCTGGCAGCAGAACCGGCAGGCTCACTTCGTCGTCACAGCCAAGTGATGACCCGAAGCGCGCCCACTCTCGCCTTCCTCCTTCCGCCGGCGGCTGCCCTCCTGCTCGGGGGTTGCGTCACCGGCAGCGACATCGAGCGCCTCCAGGTGCAGATCAACGGGGTCGAGAAGAAGGTCGACGCGCTCGCCGCGCAGAGCTCCTCACGCGAGGAGGTCCAGAAGCTGAACGAGAATCTCGGCCACCAGTCGGCGGCCCTTCTCCGGTCCAACGCCGAGATCGGGACGAAGTTCGACGAGATGAACCACGACATGCAGAACCTCGCGGCGAAGCTCGAGGATGCGAACCGGCGCCTCCGGGAGGTCTCGGAGCAGCTCGCCCAGGCGCAGGCCCGGGCGGCAGGAGCGGCACCGGCGCCGGCCTTCCCGGGCGGCTCTCCGGGCCCGCCGGCCTCCGTCCCCGGCTCCGCGGTGAAAGGGACGAGCCCCGCCGATCTCTACAAGCAGGCGACGGCCGACTACCAGCGCGGGCGCTTCGACCTCGCGCGGCAGGGGTTCCAGGAGTACCTCGAGACCTACCCGAAGACCGACATCTCCGACGATGCGGCCTATTGGATCGGCGAGTGCTATGCCGCCCAGAAGAAGCCGCGCGAGGCGATCGCCGCGTGGGAGAAGATGATCAAGCTCTATCCCGACAGCGACAAGAGCGCGGCAGCGCATCTGAAGAAGGGGCTCGCCCACCTCGAGCTCGGCGAGAAGGCTCAGGCGATCGTCGAGCTGCAGTTCGTCGTTCACGAATACCCCGGATCCGACGAGGCGAAGAGCGCCCGGCAGCGGCTCCGTTCGCTGGGCGCGGACGTCCGTTAGGGCGCCGGCCCGAGCTCGTCGCGACGAGGAAGGAAGCATGGCCAACACGAAACAGGCGAAGAAGCGCGCGGTTCAGAACCTCCGGCAGCGCGAACGAAACCGGTCCGTCCGGACCGGCGTCCGCCACGCGGTCCGCGACCTCCGCCAGGGGGCCGCCGCCGGGACCGGGACCTCCCCCGAGGCGCTGGCGGACGTCGTCTCCGGCCTGGACCGCGCCGTCCGGAAGGGCGTCCTCCACAGGAACACGGCTGCCCGACTGAAGTCCCGGGTGACCCGGACGGCGGCGAAGGGCCAGAGGGCTCCGGACGCTCCCTAGAAGCCCTCGAGAATCGTCGCCACGACGCTCCTCGCGAAAGGCTGTGCCATCTTGTCGATCGCGAGCAGCTCGGGGTTGAAGTAGCTCGACTCCGTGGCCGGGATGTCGTAGGGCTGGCGGAAGAGATAGGCAGGGTCGTCGAACAGGACCTTGCCGCTCTTCTGGTCCGTCAGCGTGATCCGCGCGGTGATCAGGACCTCGTACTGAAGCGCCCGGCCATCGGGCGCGAAGCGGACCGGCTGGAGCGAGTAGCCGGTGATCCGGCCGGTGAGGAGGGAGTCGGCGGCCTCGAGGCTCGGAGCCGGCCTGAGCCGGCCCCGGGCGGAGAGCTCGCGGATCACGGCCGCCGTGAAGCGCTGCTCCAGGCCCACCACCGGCGTGTCGTTGACGAAAGCCGGGACCCAGACCGTCCGGAGCTCTTCCGGAAGGTTCCCCTTTCCGGTCCCGACGAGAGAGTACCCGCAGGCGAA
>JBLMYG010000278.1:0-6729 GCA_050258155.1 Acidithiobacillales bacterium | reverse complement strand
CTTTCGCGGAACCGCTCCCGCGAGAAACGCTCCGCGTGCGCGGCCGCGTCCCGCGGGTCGAGCCTGAGACCGCGGAGCCGCCCGATCCCCGCGACGAGGCCCTCCGGCCCGGCCTCGCCGTAGAGGACACCGGTGACCCCGTCCACGACGGTCTCGGTCGCACCGCCGCGCCCGAGAGCCACGACGGCCGTCCCGCACGCTTGTGCCTCGAGGGGGACGATTCCAAAGTCCTCCTCTCCGGGCATCAGGACGGCCTCCGCCGACCGGTAGAGCTCCCTGAGCTCCTCGTCGGAAGGGGTGCCTGCGAAGCGGACCGAGTCGCCGGCCAGACGGCGAAGACGTCCTTCTTCCGGCCCGAAGCCAGCGATCGTCAGGGGCCAGCGCTCCCGGCTCGCGGCGACGATTGCGTCGTCGAGCCTCTTGTAGGGAGCGAGGGCCGACACGATCAGGAAGCCCGACCGGAGGCCGGCCGGAGCGGGAGTGTAGAAGCGGGTGTCGACGGGAGGGAAGACGACCACGGCCTCCCGGCCGTAAAGGCGGCGGACCCGCTCCCGGACGTTTTCGGAGTTGGCCAGGAAGGCATCGACGCGCCGCGCAGCGCGAATGTCCCACGCTGCCAGAGGGAGCCGCGCGGCGCGGGCGAGCGCGCGGACCGAGGGGCGGCGCCCCCGGACGTAGACCTCGAACTGGTCGTGAAGATACCGGACGGGCGTGTGGCAGTAGCAGACGTGGAAAGCTCCCGGGCCCTTTCTCGCGTTCTTTGCGACGCAGTGCGACGACGAGACGACGAGGTCGAATCGGGCGAGATCCCAGCTCTCGGCAGCGGGAAAGAAGAGGGGGAGAAGCCTCCGGTAGTCGCGCGACCGGGAGACGAAGCGCTGGAGGAACGTCGTCTCGATCCGAAGCGCTTCCACCTCCGGTGGGACGGTTCCGGGGAACCGGAAGAGCGTGAAGAGGGTGGCCTCCGGGAACAGAAGGGCCAGCTCTCGGAGGACCTTCTCGCCGCCGCGCGTGCCCGTCAGCCAGTCGTGGACGAGGGCGACCTTCACCGGCCGAGGACCTCCCGGTAGACGGCCGAGGTCCTTTCGGCGATCCGCTCCCACGTGAAGGCTGGCGCCCGCGCGAGCCCCTTGGACCGAAGACAGGCCCGAAGTCCATCGTCTTCGACGACCCTCCGGATCGCCTCGGCGACCGCCGGCCGGTTCTCCGGGTCGAAGTAGATCGCTGCGTCGCCACCGGCCTCCGGGAGACCGCCGCGGTCCGAGCAGGCCACCGGCGTCCCGACGGCGAGCGCTTCGAGGACCGGGAGTCCGAATCCCTCGGTCAGGGAAGGCTGGACGAGGGCGGACGCCTCGGCGAGGAGCGGCGGAACGTCCGCGTCCGGCACGACTCCGAGGTCGAGAACGAGCGCCGAGAGCCCTCGCGCGGCGATCCGC
Source organism: Acidithiobacillales bacterium (assembly GCA_050258155.1). GTDB lineage: Bacteria > Acidobacteriota > Thermoanaerobaculia > UBA5066 > UBA5066 > DAOMFB01. The sequence continues at coordinate 5,293 of JBLMYG010000278.1, read as the reverse complement.
GCCCGTCGCTTCGCGGCCCGTTCGGACGAACCGCCGGCGAGGACGAGCCTGATGTCACGGTTCGTCTTCACGACCTCCGCGAAGGCATCGAGCAGGCCTTCGAGGTTCTTGTGCGGCTTGTCGTTCCCTAGGAAGAGGACGTACGGTCCCTCGAGGTGGTGAGCTTGCCGGACGCGGTTGCGCTCGGCCGCCGGGATGTCCGCCCGGAACGTCCCGTCCACGCCGTTGGGGATGACGACGGTCTTTCCGTCCGCCTGTGGATCGAACGCGACCAGCTCCCGGCGCGTCGCCTCCGAGACGGCCACGACGCGCGCCGAGCGTCGGATCGCCCTTCGGAGCATCGTCGTGGCGTAGATGCGTTTCCGCAGCGAGCCGTGCTCGGGGCGGGAGAGATGCATCAGGTCGTGGATCGTGACGACCGTCGCCGACGGCGGGAAGAGAGGGACGACGTAATGAGGCGCGTGAAAGAGACCGGGCTTCGCCCGACCGATGGCCCTCCGAACGGTGAAGAGCTCCCTCACCGAGTAGGGAGCGGCGTCCGACGCGAGCGGCGTCACGCCTTCGGGGAGGAACTTCGCGTCACCGGGGCGGACGATCACGACGAGGTCGAACTCGCCCGCGCGGGCGAGGGCTCGAACCAGGCCGAGGACGTATCGGCCGATGCCGAAGTCCCGCGCCTTCCGGGCGTCGACGAGGACGCGCGTCAAAGCAGCGCCTCCTGGCAGGCGGCCCTGAGCCCTGCCGCCGACGCCTCCCAGGTGAACACTCTCGCCCGTTCGAGCCCGCGGGCGCGCGCGCCCGCCCGCCACGCCTCGTCGTCGTTTGCCTTCCGGAGAGCCGCCGCGATCTCCGCCACGCTCGTCGGGTCCGGGAGGAGCCCCGCGTCGGCGATCACCTCGGGAAGCGAGGACGAGGAGGAGCCGACCACCGGTGTTCCGAGCGCCATCGCCTCGAGCGGCGGGAGGCCGAAGCCCTCGTAAAGGCTCGGGTAGGCGAGGAGGCGGGCGTGGCGGATCAGCCGGGCGCTCTCGGCGGCCGAGGTCCAGCCGACGGCGCGAATCCGCGCGGCGTGCCGCGAGCCGGCGAGACGCCGGGCGAAGCCCGAAAGCCCCCACCCTTCCCCGCCCGCGAGGAGGAGGTCGGGGAACCCGGTCCGCTCGTCCCAGATCGCCTCCATGGCCTCCACGAGCCGGGGCACGTTCTTTCGCGGCTCGAGCGTCCCGAGGAAGAGGACGTAGGGGCGTCCCTCGTTCGGAGGCGCTCCGCCCGGATCGCGGGGAGGCGGCACCAGGCCGTTCGGAACGACCACGGTCTTCTCCGCCGCCTCGGGGAAGAGCCGGAGGAGATCGTCGCGCGTGGCCGCCGAAACGGTCACGATCCGGGCCGCCCTCCGGACGGTGGCGCCGATGAACGGCGTGAAGCCGAGCCGGTTTCTCCAGCGGTGCCACTCGGGAAAGAGAAGCGGCGTCAGGTCGTGGACGAGGGCGACGGACGGGAAGATCGAAAAGGCGGGGACGATGGAGAGAGTTCCGAGGAAGAGGTCGGCGCCGGCGCGGCGTGCCGCTCCTGCCGCGAGGGTCTGGAGCCAGAGTGTGCCGGGGAGCTGCGGGCCGCTCCGGACCTCGAAGGCCGTGTCGCCATCCAGCGAGACGGGCTGGAGGACGGGGTTTGGAGAGAGGAGGATGAACCGGTCGGAGGGATAGGACCGCCGCCACGCCGGGAGAAGCCCTTCGAGGACCCGCCCGGCGCCTGTGGGCCGCGCCTCGAGCGGCCGCGCGTCGACGGCGATTCGCATTCGCAGGCATTATTCCCTATACTCCGCGGTCCCCCTCGTGGAGGGCCGGATCCATGGAACTCGATCTCGAGCAGGCTCTCGACGAGCCCATAGATCTTTCTCACCAGTTCGACGTTCCGGGCGAACGCCTCGGGCGGAGCGAGCTCCTCTCCCTCTCGCCGGCCCGGTTCTCCGGCCGGCTCCGTCGCGCCGAGCCGGGTTTCCTTCTTGAGGGGCGCCTCGAGTTCGAGGGAACGGTCGTCTGCGCCCGCTGCCTGAAGCCGGTGCCTTTCCGGCGCGCCGGCGCCGTGTCGTGGGTCTTCGCGCCGGCCCATCTCCGGCGGTTGCCCGCCGCCGCAGACGAAGAGGTGGAGCTGGCGGCGAAGGACCTCGACATCGTTTTCTACGACGACTTCACCGTGCCGTTCGACCCGCTGATCGAGGAGCAGCTCCAGCTGGAGATTCCGATGCGCGCCCTCTGCCGCGACGACTGTCGGGGCCTTTGCCCGATGTGCGGGACGGACCGGAACTTCGCGCCGTGCTCCTGCACGCCGCCGACCGACGATCGCTGGACGGCCCTGAAGGCCCTCCGCCCAAGGGACCCCGAGAACTGAGCGAGGAGAAACGCGATGCCGAATCCGAAGCACCGACACAGCAAGACACGCCGCGACATGCGCCGGGCGCACGATTTCCTGAAGCCGAAGCAGAATTCCGTCTGTCCGAAGTGCGGCGCCGCCAAGCGGCCCCACCGCGTCTGCGCCTCCTGCGGCACCTACAGGGGGCGCGAGGTCATGGCGGGGTCAGCGTCGGAGTAGGGGGGAGACGGGCCGGGCGTCCCTTCATGACGATCGCCGTCGACGCGATGGGCGGCGACCACGCGCCCCGCGCCGTGGTCGAGGGGGCGGTGGCAGCGGCCGTGGACTTCGGCCTCGACACCCTCCTCGTGGGGCGGCGGCGCGAGATCGAGGACGAGCTCTCGCGCCTCGCGTACACGGGCAGTCGAATCGGCCTCGTGGAGGCCGACGAGGTCGTCGAGTTCGACGAGCCCTCGATCACACCGATCCGGAAAAAGCGCCGCGCCTCCGTCCGCGTCGCGGCGGAGTGCGTCCGCGACGGCCGGGCGCGCGGGATGTTCACGGCCGGGCACACCGGCGCCGCGATGGTCGTCGCGAAGATGATCATGGGGGTTCTGGACGGCATCGGCCGGCCGGCCCTGGCGGCCGTCCTTCCGGGCCTCGGCCGGAAGCGGGTCCTCCTCGACGCGGGCGCCAACGTCAGCTGCCGCCCGGAGCACTATCGCGAGTTCGCCCTGATGGGCCATTTCTACGCGCAGGAAGTGCTGGGAATCGCGCGGCCGAAGATCGGCCTGATGTCGGTCGGCGAGGAGGAGGGAAAGGGGAACGAGACGACGCGGGAGGTCTTCGGTCTCCTGAAGTCCTCCGGCCTCAACTTCACCGGGAACGTCGAGGGACGCGACGTCTACTCGGGCGACGTCGACGTCATCGTCACCGACGGCTTCACGGGCAACGTGATCCTCAAGGTCTCCGAGAGCCTCGTCCACATGGTCGAGGAGGCGCTGAAGCAGGAGATCTCGCGGAGCCTCCAGGCCTCGATGGGCTTTCTCCTCTCGAAGGACGCCTTCCGGTCGTTCAAGAAGCGGCTCGACTACAGCGAGATCGGCGGCGTGCCGCTCCTCGGCGTGAGAGGCGCCTGCCTCATCGGGCACGGGCGCTCCACGGCGAAGGCGGTCAGGAGCGCCATCCGGGCGGCCCATGCCTTCGCGGCCCACGGAATCTCCGAGAAGATCCGCCTGAAGGCGCTCGAGTTCGCTCCGGAGGCGTTCAGCCGCTAACATCCGGGCGTTCGGGACGAAGGGGGGACCGATGTTCCACGCCACGATCGCGGGCACCGGCGCGGCTGTTCCCGCGCGGATCCTGACGAACGACGACCTCGCGAAGCTGGTCGACACGAGCGACGAGTGGATCACGACCCGGACGGGGATCCGCGAGCGGCGGATGGCGGCGGACTCGGACGTCCTCTCGGACTTCGCCGTGGCGGCGGCCCGGAGCGCGCTGGAGGCGGCGGAGCTCCTTCCCCGCGAGCTGGACGCCGTGATCCTCGCAACGGTCACGCCGGACCAGCTCATCCCGTCCGCGGCCTGCATCGTCCAGCAGAAGCTCGGGGCGAAGAAGGCCTCGGCATGGGACCAGAACGCCGGCTGCTCGGGGTGGCTCTACGGCCTCCACGTGGCTGATGGCCTCATCCAGTCGGGCAAGGCCCGGAACATCCTCCTCGTCGGCGCCGAGTTCCTGACGCGCTTCACCGACTACACCGACCGGGCGACCTGTGTTCTGTTCGGGGACGGCGCCGGGGCGACCGTCCTCAAGGCGACCAAGGCGGACCACGGGGTCCTCGCCACGACGATCCGGTGCGACGGCGAAGGAGCCGCCTTCCTCTCGATGCCTGGGGGCGGCTCGAGCTTTCCGCCGACCCGCCCCGAGACGCTCGAGAAGCGCCTCCCGTTCATCAAGATGATGGGGGGCGAGACGTTCAAGACGGGCGTCCGGATGATGACCGAGGTCTGCCGGGAGGTGCTGAACGAGAGCGGCTTCACCCCGGCCGACGTCTCCTGGATGATCCCGCATCAGGCCAACGACCGGATCGTCCAGGCCGTCGGTGAGCGCCTGGAGATCCCGCGCGAGCGTCGGGTCGTGAACATCTCCCGCTACGGGAACACGAGCGCCGCCTCCATCCCGATCGCCCTCGACGAGTACGTCCGCGCGGGAAAGGTCCGTCGCGGCGACCTGATCCTCTTTACGGCGTTCGGCGCCGGGCTGACGTGGGGCGCCGCACTCGTCCGATGGTGACGGGGGGCGCTCTCCTCTTTCCGGGGCAGGGGTCCCAGTTCGCAGGGATGGGAAAGGACCTCGTCGAACGTTTCCCGGAGGCCCGGGGCATCTACGAGAGGGCTGACGCCGCCCTCACGCCGCTCGGCCTCTCCGTTTCGGCCGTCTCCTTCGAGGGGACCGACGAGGAACTGAAGCAGACGGCGGTGACGCAGCCGGCGATCCTGACGCACTCCGTCGCGGTCTGGGAGGTCCTCAGGTCGCGCGGGGTCGTCCCCTCGATCGCGGCGGGTCACTCGCTCGGCGAGTACTCGGCGCTCGTGGCGGCCGGCGCGCTGACGCTCGAGGACGCCGTCGTTCTGGTGCGGCGACGCGGCCTCTTCATGCAGGAAGCGGTTCCCGCGGGTCGTGGCGCGATGTCGGCCGTCCTCGGGCTCCCCGAGGGGGACGTCGCCGCGGCGTGCGCCGAGGCCATGGCGTCGACCGGCGAGACCTGCTCCGCCGCCAACTTCAATTCTCCCGACCAGACCGTCATCGCCGGGACGGCCGGCGCGGTCGCCGCGGCGGCACGGATCCTCAAGGAGAAGGGGGCGAAGCGCGTCCTGCCGCTCCCCGTCTCCGCCCCGTTTCACTCTCTCCTGATGAAGCCGGCGGAGGAGAAGCTGACGCCGTT
>JBLMYG010000277.1:0-7891 GCA_050258155.1 Acidithiobacillales bacterium | reverse complement strand
CCAGTCGCGAAACGTACCCCAGAAGAATGCGGAGAACCCCGCCGATCAGGAGCCCGATGAGGAGCGAGGCCAGGAGCACCAGGATGGCAGGGATGACGGAGATGAAGGCGTCGGCGAGCCTCCCGAACGCATTCGCGATGTCCTGCTGGAGATGTTGCATCGTGACCTCCCTTGCTCAGCGGACGCCCTCCCTCCACAGGCTCCGGAGTGCGTCCTTCTCCCTTTCGAAGACGGCGGCTAGCGCGTGAAGCCGCTGCTCGGCCTCCTCGTCCGTCACGTCCCGGGTCTCCGCCACGTAAGTCGCGACCTTCCCCAGGTAGAGGGGAACGAGCGACAGGATTAGCGTCTCCGCGGGAAGCAGGCGGCGCTTCCAGCCGGCAACGGCCTCGAACAGGATCCGCGCCCAGCTCTCGTCGCGGAGTGTCGGCTCCGGGCGGGTTTCCGCCGCGTCGTGGATCGCCGCGATCGAGTCCTCTGAGAGAAAGGACCGCCAGACCGACTGCAGGTCCGTCGCCGCCTGGCGGAAGATCGCGGAGAGGCGCTCCACTTTGACCGGAACCGGGTCGAGCCCGACGGCGTAAGGAAATCCGAAGAGCGGCACGTCCTCGGAGCCCGTGACGCCGTCCCAGGCCTTCTCGTAACGGTCCATCAGCTCGAAGAGGGTCGAGACGACCTCGACCATCATCGGCTGGAGGTCGGCCCCGGGGTCCTTGGGGTCGTGCAGCTTGGCGCCGAGGAAGGCCTGACAGGGCCGGCGACCTTCGGCCAGGGCCGTCGTCGTCATGAAGATGTCGATGCCGTAACGCGCCACCGGACCCTCCCACCGGTCGTACTCGAGGAACCGCCCGGCGAGCGAGCCGGAAAAGCCGAAGTCACCGCCGATCGGCTGACGGACTCTCTTCCCGTAGAGCGCCCGGGTCATCGGGTAGACGATCGTGTTCGTGATCGTCCCATCGTACCGGTGGCGCGAGTAGAGAGGCGACACGAACTCGTATCCGTGCCGGAGGACGGGCGAGAGGAGCAGCTCGATCCAGCCGGGCGTGATGCTCCGAAGGTCGCTGTCGACGACGCAGCAGGCTTTCGCCTCGAGCTCCACGGCGATCCGGAAGATCGTCCGGAGGGCGCTTCCCTTCCCCGGGAGGCCGATGTAGGGCGCCACGATCCGCGTGGCGGGCGACGGGACCGCGTCCACGAGGATCTCGGTGAGCGACCCCGCCTCGGTCCGCTCGACGATCTCGCGTGTCCGGTCCCGGGAGCCCCCGTCGCTGTTGACGAGCACCGCCTTCGCGTCCCGGAAGTGCTTCGCGATACCGGAGACGGCGGCACGGACCACGTGCCCGATCGTCCGCTCGTTGTTGAAGGAGGGGATGCCGACGAGGATGTCCACCGCCCCGATGTCGCGGAGGCGCTTCAGGACGCCTTCTTCGAGTTCAGGAAGCCTGGCGCTCATGAGCCCCCCGGCGGAGATCCGTGGGGAGGGAGCTCTTCCGCGAGCAGCGCTTCGACGGCACGGCTCCAGCCCTCTCCGCCCGGACAGGGGGCCACCCGTGCCTCGGGGAGCGCCTCGGTGAGACGGGGATCGACACCGATCGGCCACGGAACGAGGACGGGAACGTCGACGAGCGCGAGGAAGCCGGCATCGTTCGCCGCGTCGCCCAGCCCGACCGAGACTCCCGGCGAGCGAGTGAGGCCGAGGACGCGCCGCGCCGCGTCCGCCTTGTCGTGCCGGCCGTGCAGGTGCCAGAAAGAGCCTCCAGCCGTCAGACGGACTCTGGGGAAGTCGGCCAGGGCCTCGCGAAGCCGTGCCGCCGCCTCCCCGGGCGCGAGGAACGGAAGGTCGAACGACCTGTCCCGCGCCCGGCCGAGGGCCGCCGCCTCCAGGCCCGTGATGGCGGTCAGGGTCGCGTCCGGGAGGTCGTCGAGAGCGGAGAGCGGCAGCGGAATCCGCTGTCCGACCCGGGCGAGGACGTCCCGAAGCTCGGCCACCGGAACGGCTTCCGGCAGGATCTCGACCCCGAGCGGCGTCACGAGGCCGGCGCCGTTCTCGAACGCTCCGACGCCGCCCCCATCGATCTCCCGAAGCCACTCGCGAAGCTCCGGCTCCGTCTTGCTCGTCAGAGGAACCACCGGCACCTTCAGCGTCCTGAGGACGCGGAGCGTCTGCCGCGCGGACGGCTCCAGCCGCCCGTCGCCCGATAGGAGCGTGCCATCGAGGTCGGTGAGAACGACCGAGAGCTTCACCAGAGCCGATACTATCAACGCCCGGACGCTCCAGGAACGTACGGAGACGCATCCTCTGTCGCCAGATAGTTTGATCACAAACCGATCTTTCGGCAAAATGACGGCATGGACGGCCGCTTCGACGTCCTGCTCTTCGGCGAGGCGCTCATCGACGAGCTTCCCGGGGGCCGGGTCCCCGGAGGGGCCCCTTTCAACGTCGCCTGCCATCTCGGGGCCCTTGGCGCCCGGCCGCTTCTCGTCACGCGCATCGGCCGCGATTCCGAGGGCCGACGCCTCGAGAGGACGATGCAGCGTCGGCGACTCGACCGGCGCGGCGTGCAGCGAGACCCGTCGCGGCCGACGGCGCGTGTCGCCGTGCGCCTCCGGGAGGACGGGCCGCGCTTCGAGATTCCCCGGGATCAGGCGTTCGACGGCATCGACGCGGAAGCGGCGATCGCGGCATTGGGCGGCGCCGCGCCGCGGATCGTCTACTTCGGAACGCTCGCCCAGCGGTCGGCCACGTCCCGGACGGCTCTCGAGGCGCTTCTCGAAGCGTCTCCCGGCACACGGTTCCTCGACGCGAACCTCCGCGCCCCCTGGTACGACCGCGACGTCGTGCACCGGTCGCTCCAGCTCGCCGACGTCGTGAAGATCAACGAGGAGGAGTGCACCGAGATCGCGAGCCTTCTCGAGTTGGCCCCCGCCGGACGCGGATTCCGCAGCGCCGTTACGTCGCGCTACCACCTGAGCTCGATCGTCGTGACCCGGGGAGCCAGGGGCGCGGTTCAGCAGGACAAGAACGGCTTCGAGATCGCCACCCCACCCGCGCGACGCCCCACCCGCGTCGTCGACGCCGTCGGCGCCGGAGACGCCTTTTCGGCCGTGCTCCTTCTCGCCCGTCTCCGGGGCTGGACGCCCGAGACCGCGCTTCTCAGGGCCGACGCGTTCGCGCGGGGCGTCTGCCGTCTCCGGGGAGCGGTTCCCCGCCGGAGCTCCTTCTATGCGCACTTCCTCGCCGAGTGGAAGAACGGAGAGACGGCATGAAGGCGGAAGGGCGCCCCCTCTACATCCTGATGCTGAGCCCCCACGGCCTCGTGCGCGGGAAGAACCCCGAGCTGGGCCGCGACGCCGACACCGGGGGTCAGGTCCTCTACGTCCTCGAGCTGGTACGGGCCCTCGGCCGCCTCCCCGGCATCCGGAAGGTCGATCTCGTGACGCGCCTGATCCAGGACGAAGGCGTCTCCTCCGACTACGCCGCCCCCGAGGAATCCCTCGGTGGGACGGCGCGCATCGTCCGGATCCCGTTCGGCCCGCGTCGTTACATCCGGAAGGAGCTCTTCTGGAACCATCTCGACACGCTGGTGGACCGCTGTCTACAGCTCCTCCGGGAGCAGGGCGACCTCCCCGACGTGATCCACTCGCACTACGCCGACGCCGCCTACGTCGGGCGTCTCCTGTCCCAGTCCCTCGGCGTTCCCCAGATCCATACGGGCCATTCGCTCGGCCGGGTCAAGAGGCAGCGCCTCCTCGCGGCCGGACGGAAGGAGTCGTCCCTCGAGCGGCAGTTCAACTTCAACCGGCGGATCGCGGCGGAGGAGGAGGCCGTGGCCCATGCCTCCCTCGTGATCGCGAGCACGCGTCAGGAGATGACGGAGCAGTGGGCCCTCTACGAGAACTTTGACGCCCGGCGGAGCCAGGTGATCCCTCCCGGGGTCGACACCGCACGGTTCTCTCCGTGGCGGGAGGACCGCGACGAGCAGGCCGCGGCTCTCGTGGACAAGTTCCTGCGACAGCCTCGCAAGCCTCTCATCCTGACCATCTGCCGGCCGGCGGAGAGGAAGAACCTTCACCGTCTCCTCGTCGCGTACGGCGAGGACCAGGCCCTCCAGGAGAAGGCCAACCTGGCCATCGTGGCGGGAAACCGCGAGGACATCCGCGGGCTCGACGAGGACGAGCGGCGGGTCTACACCGACCTCCTCCTCGACGTCGACCGCCACGACCTCTGGGGCCGGGTCGCCATCCCGAAGAAGCACCGCCGGGAAGACGTCCCCGCCCTCTACCGGATCGCGGCCCGGCGGCACGGCGTCTTCGTCAACCCGGCGTTGACCGAGCCCTTCGGCCTGACGCTCATCGAGGCCGCCGCGAGCGGCCTTCCCGTCGTCGCGACCGAGGACGGCGGGCCGCGCGACATCATCGAGAACTGCCGGAACGGCCTCCTCGTCGATCCTCTCGATCCTGCGGCCATCGCCACAGCGCTCCGGTCCGCGCTCTCCGACGCCGAGCGCTGGCGAACCTGGGCCCGGAACGGCCTTCACGGAGTCCGTCGGCACTACACCTGGGAAGCCCACGTGAAGAGCTATCTCAAGTCCGTGAACCAGCTCCGCAGGCGGGAGCGGAAGCGCGTCCGGCGGACGTTCGCCCTTTCCCGCGGAGGCGCCGGCTTCCGGATCCGCAGCGTCGGGCATTTCCTCGTGAGCGACATCGACAACACACTTCTGGGCGACCGCGAGGGGCTGCGGGTCCTCCTCCGGTGGCTCAGGCGGAACAGGTCCCGGGTCGGTTTCGGGGTCGCGACGGGACGCGTCCTGCCGCGCGCTCTCGCCGTCCTCTCGGAGTGGGACGTCCCCGTGCCGGACGTCCTGATCACGGGCGTCGGGAGCGAAGTGACCTGGGGGCCCGACCTCCAGCGTGACGAAGACTGGTCCCGGCACATCCGGCACGGCTGGCGTCCGGACGCCATCGAGGGGGCGGTTTCGTCCCTTCCCGGCCTCACCCGTCAGCCCGACGAAAAGCAGGGAGAGTTCAAGGTGAGCTACGACGTCGATCCGGAGACCGCCCCCCCGATCGAGCAGATCACGAGGCTCCTCAACAGCCGGAGCCTTCAGGCCCGCCTCATCTTCTCCCACGAGAAGTACCTCGACGTCCTTCCCGCGCGCGCCTCGAAAGGTCTCGCCATCCGGTATCTCGCCTTCCGGCAGAAGCTCCCTCTCCAGCGCTTCCTCGTGGCGGGCGATTCCGGAAACGACGTCGAGATGCTCCTCGGCGACACGCTCGGGATCGTGGTCGGGAACCACAGTCCCGAGGTGGAGCCCCTTCGCGGGCTCGATCAGATCTACTTCGCGGAGGCCTCCTATGCCAGAGGCATCCTCGAGGGGATCCGCCACTACGGATTCGCAGCGCGCCCGGCCGGAGAGCCGGGTCGGACGGCGACCCTTGCGTGATCCCCTAACGGCCCTCGTCCGCGAGAACCGCGGGGCCACCTACCTCCTCCTTCAGGGCTACTTCGCGACGGGCCGCCGCATCCTCCTCCGCACGGATCTCGAGAAGGGCCTCTCGACCCTTGCGATGGGTCCGGAGGGGCAGGCCGTCCGTCCGGAGGCTCCTCTCACGAGGTTCATCCGAAAGGCGCAGGAGGTTCTCCTCGCAGCTCCCTGGGCTTGCTTCGCCGTCCGGGAGAGCCTCGCGAGCTGGTGGTTCGTCCGGTTCGACGCCGAGCTCGTCGCGCCGGAGGAGATTCCGCTCGAGGAGTACCTTCGCTTCAAGGAAGCGCTCGTCGAGCCGGCCGAGACGAACGGGCGGATCCTCGAGGTCGACTTCGGGCCGTTCAGCCGGGAGATCCCGAAGCTGAAGGAGACGCGCTCCGTCGGGCACGGCGTCATCTTCCTGAACCGGATTCTCGCGAGCGAGATGTACAAGAACAGCCGCGAGGCGGAGGAGAGCCTCCTCCGCTTCGTGAGCATGCACAGCATCGACGGGAAGACCCTCCTCGTCCACGAGGGCTTTCCCGGCATCGGCGCGCTCCGGATCGCCCTCCGCGAGGCGCTCGCCTACCTCGGCACGGTCGAGCCCGAGACCCCCTGGGCGGAGGTGGCGGCCCCTCTCCTCCGGATGGGGCTCGCTCCCGGTTGGGGCGACACGGCGGAGCGCGCCGCCGCGACGATGTCGCTCCTCGTCGACATCCTCGAGGCGCCGTCGCCCGAGGCGCTCGAAGCCTTTCTCGCGCGGATCCCGATGGTCTCGCGGATCCTCATCCTGTCGCCGCACGGATATTTCGGCCAGGACAACGTCCTCGGCCTCCCCGACACGGGCGGCCAGGTCGTCTACATCCTCGACCAGGTCCGCGCCCTCGAGCGGGAGATGCGTGACCGGCTCGGGCAACAGGGCGTCGACGTCACGCCGAAGATCCTCGTCGTGACACGGCTGATTCCCGATTCGGGAGGGACGCGCAGCCATGATCGGCTCGAGAAGATCTCCGGCTGCAAGAACGCCTTCATCCTGAGGGTGCCGTTCCGGCGGAAGAGCGGCGAGATCGTCCCGCACTGGATCTCCCGGTTCGAGGTCTGGCCCTTCCTCGAGCGCTTCGCGCGCGACGTGGAGCGCGAGGCGACCGCCGAGCTCGGCGGGCGGCCCGACCTCGTCATCGGCAACTACTCGGACGGGAACCTCGTCGCGACGCTCCTCTCGCAGCGGCTCGGCGTCACGCAGTGCAACATCGCCCACGCCTTCGAGAAGACGAAGTACCTCTTCTCGGACCTCTACTGGAAGGACAACGAGCCCGCCTACCACTTCTCCTGCCAGTACACGGCGGACCTGATCGCCATGAACGCCGCCGACTTCGTCATCACGAGCACCTTCCAGGAGATCGGCGGCAACCCGGAGGTCGTCGGGCAGTACGAGAGCTACCAGTGGTTCACGATGCCCGGCCTCCAGCGGATCGTGAACGGCATCGACGTCTTCGACCCCAAGTTCAACATCGTCTCGCCGGGGGCTGATGCCGACGTCTACTTCCCTTACTCGGCCGAGGAGCGGCGCCTGAAGGGCCTCGCCGGCGCCCTCGAGGCCCTCGTCTTCGGCCGGGAGCCCGATCCGAGCACGCGGGGCGTGCTGGCCGACCCGGACAAGCCGCTCATCTTCTCGATGGCACGGCTCGACCGGATCAAGAACCTCGCCGGACTCGTCGAGTGGTTCGCCGGCTCCGACGCGCTCCGGAGCGAGGCCAACCTCCTCATCGTCGGCGGCCACATCGACCCCGCCGCCTCCCGGGACCGCGAGGAGCAGGAGCAGATCGCCCGCCTTCACGAGATCCTGAGCCGGCACCAGCTCGACGGCGAGGTCCGCTGGGTCGGCCGCCGCCTGGACCGCCCTCTCGCCGGCGAGCTCTTCCGCTTCGTGGCCGACCGGCGCGGGGTCTTCGTCCAGCCCGCCCTCTTCGAGGCGTTCGGCCTCACGGTCATCGAGGCGATGGCCACCGGCCTCCCGACCTTCGCGACGCGGCACGGCGGGCCGCTCGAGATCATCGAGGACGGACGCTCCGGCTTCCACATCGACCCGACGGATGGCGCCGCCTCGGCCGCGAAGATCGCCTCGTTCCTCGCCCGCTGCCGGGAGAAGCCCGAAGTCTGGGAGCGGATCTCGGCGGCGGCTCTCCGGCGCATCGAGCAGCGTTACACCTGGAAGCGCTACGCCGAGCGGCTCATGACCCTCGCGAGGATCTACGGATTCTGGAAGTTCGTGAGCCACCTGGAGCGGCAGGAGACCGCCCGCTACCTGCAGATGTTCTACGTCCTCCAGTTCCGGCCGCTCGCGGCGGCCATGCGCGAGGGCTGAGGCTTCAGGCCGATGTCCGGTCCGCACGGACGAGGTGCCGCTCCCCCGCCGGCTCCCCGGCTCG
>JBLMYG010000276.1:0-7049 GCA_050258155.1 Acidithiobacillales bacterium | reverse complement strand
TTCTGCGCGTTCATCCAGAAGTCTGGCGACGTCCGAAAGGCCGCTCCGAGCTTGAGCGCCATCTCGGCCGTCACGGCGCACCGGCCGTTGATGATGCGGTTCACGACCTTGACGTCGCACCCCAGGTGGTCGGCCAGAACTCTCTGGCTCAGCCCGAGAGGAATGAGGAACTCCTCGCGAAGGATTTCCCCGGGAGAGGTTGGCTTGCGGCGGCGCGGGCGGTCACTCATCGTCATACCTCGGCTTTCAGTGGTAGTCCCTGATATCGACCTCCGCCGGCCCGGAGGAGGTCCAACGGAAGACGATTCTCCATTGGTCGTTGACCCGAATGCTGTGAAGGCCGATCAGGTCTCCTTTCAGCTGCTCGAGCCGGTTCCCGGGAGGAGAGGCCAGGTCCGACAGCTGAACCGCGTAATCCAGCATGTCGAGCTTCCGGGCCACGACCTTCGCCACGCCCGACCACCTCACTCCCGGACCCAGTCGGCCTTGCCGGAAGAACTTCTCCACGACTTCTCTGGCAAAGCCCTGGATCGCCATCGAGGCTAATATACCGCGCTGCGGTATACCTCATCAAGGTATAGTGTCCGCTGCATCGAGCCCTTGTGCTCGGCGAGTTCTTCAGTCGAGGCCGCCTGGATCACCCTGCCATCTGGCGACGAACCCGCGTGCCACCCCGATTCTCCGTCCCGCGTCGGTCGTGACCGCTCGTCGGTGGCGTAGCCGAACATCATTCCCTGGTCTCCCGCGCCCTGGTCGCCGCCTTTCCCGGCGTCCACGCTCGCTCCGATTTCCCCCGACTGGGTGGTGATCTTCGTGACGAACCTGAGTCCGTCCGCTTGGAACGGCTCCGACGGGTCGACGTAGCCGACGACGCGGACGGCCTCGCGGGCGACGGCCTGGAAGTCGACAGGGGCGGCGCAGGTGACCTCGCCGGCGAGGACGACGAGGTCCTCCTTGCAGAGCACCTCGCAGGCGACGCGGCACGCGGGGTCCCGCTCGAGGCAGGTGTCGAGGATCGAGTCGGCGACGAAGTCGCAGACCTTGTCGGGGTGCCCCTCGGTGACGGACTCGGAGATGAGGATGTGGCTCATCTCCTGCCTCTCAGTGGCACTTTGCGCCCACCGGGGCACCCGCGAGAGACGGGATCCGCTTTCGCTCGGCGATGAGGCGGGCGACGTCGTTGGCCGACGGGTCCGGAAGGTTGCGGAGGACGACGGCCGCGGCCTCGTCGAGCGCGTTCTGGCGCGCCCACTCCATGGCCATCCGGACGACCTGGGACTCGAAGAAGTTCTGTCCTTCGTAGGCGGGGCCCTCGCGGGCTTCCTGCTCGAGGACTTTGAGACAGTTGGCGAGAGGCCCGGAAATGAAGTTCATGGGACTGTCCTTTCGTTGGGAGGGAGGTTCGCCTCGATCGCGCATGGGTCCGGACGATCCGGTCGGCTGGGCCACCGCAGGGACTACGGGTGGCGGACGGGTCGAAGGAGCCGAGTCTCCTCGCCGTCTCTCTTCATGCCGGCAGCCCGAGGCGGGGCTGACGGAAGCTTCAGAGAATACCGCGCGGCACCACGCCACGCGGGGAGAATTCGACGCCGCGGAGGGGATGTAGAGAGGCGGTAAGATGATTTCGATGAATGCCGCCGACCTGCGCCGCTTTGCCCTTCGAGACTGGGGTCTTCTTGCGGACGGCAAGGCCGAGTACTGGGCGCGACTCCGGGCCGAGCATGGCGGTGGAGAGGCGATTCGGCTGGCCGACGGGCTTCGGAGAGAGGTGCGGCGGCAGCACCCGGATTGGCCGAGCGAGGAGGACCGGAGGCGGGATCTGGAGACGCACGTTCGCGTCTCTGCCGCCTTCCGAAGTGTCGAAGCCCGCCGGCGTCCCTGAACTGCTGAAGACGCTGGCCCGCGTGCTGCCGCGGTGGTGCGACGGCTGGTACGTCTTTGGCGCGCAGGCCGTGCAGGTCTGGGGAACGCCACGGCTGAGCGCTGACGTGGACATCACGATTCGCCTCCGCTCGGCCGACCTGGGACCGTTTCTCTCCGCACTGCGGGAGGCCGGATTCGAGAGTCGCGTCCCCGATCCCAGGACGTTCGCGCGCGAGACTCGGGTTCTGCCTCTGGTGCACGTGCTCTCCCGAATCCCCGTGGACGCCGTTCTCGCGGGCCCGGGGCCCGAGGAGGAGTTCCTGGCCCGCGCCTCGACGACGTCCATCGGCGGAGTTCGCGTGCCCGTCATCAGCCGTGAAGACCTCGTCGTCACGAAGATCCTCGCGGGGCGGGAGAAGGATCTGGAGGATGTACGGGGGATTCTGCGGCAGGCGGATGCCGGGTTCGACAAAGCCCGAATCCGTGCTCTGCTCCGGTCCTTCGAAGAAGCCCTCGGACGTTCGGATCTCGAATCACTCTTCGAGAAGCAGCTCGTTGCATCTCGTCGTCATTCGAGTTGACCCTGCCGACTTCGACGCGTTCCGGCGGTCGTCGTTTGCGGGGGCGGCGGGCGCGGCGGTCCTCGGCGAGGCCCGCCGAGAGCCGGTGGGCGAGGAGGATGGGCAGGGGAATCAGCTCGGGCGTCTCGTCAGTGGCGAAGCCGAACATCAGCCCCTGGTCGCCCGCGCCGTGATTGCCGGCCTGGCCGGAATCGACGCTCGCGCGAATCTCCTCCGATTGGCCGGTGATCTTCGTGACGAACCGGAGGCCGCCGGCGTGGAAGGGCTCCGACGAGTCGACGTAGCCGATGGTGCGGACGGCCTCGCGGGTGACGGCCTCGAAGTCGACAGGGGTGGCCCAGGTGATCTCGCCGGCGAGGACGACGAGGTCGTCCTTGCAGAGCACCTCGCAGGCGACCCGGCCTTCGGGGTCCCGCTCGAGGCAGGCGTCGAGGATCGAGTCGGCGATGAAGTCGCAGAGCTTCTCGGGGTGGCCTTCGTTGAAGGTCTGGAAGGTGAGGATGTGGCTCATGAATGCCTCGCTGGGCGGGGAGCCGGGCAGGTGTCGTTCATGGGACTGTCCTTTCGTCGGGAGAGAGGTTCGCCTCGATCGCGCATGGTCCCGGCCGATCCGGTCGGCTGGGCCACCGTCAGGACTACGGGTGGCGGACGGGTCGGTGGAGCCGAGTCTCCTCGCCGTCTCTCTTCATGCCGGCAGTCCGAGGCGGGGCTGCCTGAAGCTTCAAAGAACGTCGCGTGGCGCCTCGCCACGCGTGCCAAATATGGTCCGGTCGAGGCGCCCTGTCGCCCGTCCGGCCGGCTTCCCCGGCACGAAGGAAAGCTGGGACGGAGGCCCGGACAGATGGAGTCCAAAGGGAACGTCGGTCCTGGCAGGTTCAGAGCGTCCGCGGTTTCGGGCTGCCAGCTTCCGGACGGCCTGAACGGAATTCAGCCCCGCAGGCGTTGCAGCGCCATTCCGGATCGTGGTCCGTCACGCAGCATCCCCCGAAGACGATCTTGCCTCGCTGGGAGGCTTCAAAGAGCTTCTCGTCGGGCACGATGAGGCCGTAGAGGATCTCCGCGACGTTGGGGCTTCCGCATTCAGAGCAGGGCGGACGCTTTCTCGGCATGGTCTCCTCGCCCCCGTGGGAATTTTAGGTGCCGGGGTGGACGAACGGAGTCCGGCGGGGTGCAGCCACTGAAGTCCCGTCTGTCGGGCACGGCTCGGGCACGGCAGCCTTAGTCTTCGTAGAAATACCAATGAGATTGCCGATTCGAGGGTGCTTCGTGATCGGCAGGTCCCCGGTTCAAGTCCGGGCTTCGGCTCCATTCGTTCGGGACCGACACCGCTCACCCTCAACAAGCTTGTTCGGCACGGCAGGAATCCCGACATTCCTGTAGCATCCGCCCGATGAAGACGTCCCGGCACGGCCCCGCCTCGGACGCGCGAGAGCTCGCGGCGCTCCTGGAGCTCTCGCAGATTCTCGGCTCGGCGCGGAGCATCCGGGCCGCCCTCGACGGGTCGCTCGCGGTCCTCCACGAGACGTATGGCGCCACCGGGGCCGCCGCGATGCTGGCCGAGGAGGGGACGGGCGAGCTGAAGCTGGCCGCCGCGGCCGGCCTCCCCGCCAGCCGGCACGCATCGGCCCGGCTCCGCCCGGGGGAGGGGATCTCGGGGCGCGTCGTGGCCAGCGGCAAGCCGGTCGTCGTGCCCCAGGTCTCGCGCGAGCCCCTTCTCCGGACCACGCACGAGGTCCTCGCCGCGGGCGACGCCGCGAAGCACGAGCTGAGCCTCGTCACCGTCCCGCTCTCGGTCGACGGAAGGACGGTCGGCGCCCTCGGCCTCGTCCTGCCGTACGACCCGGCGCGCGACTTCGGCCGCAAGACGTCGTTCCTGAAGGTCGTCGCCTCGCTGCTGGGGCAGGCGATGCACGTCGACCGGCTCGTCGAGGCGGAGCGCCGTCGGCTGCTCGACGAGAACCTGAAGCTGAAGCGGGAGCTGAAGGGGCGGTACGACCTGAAGAACATCATCGGGCACAGCCGCCGGATGGAGGAGGTCTACGAGCAGGTCGCCCAGGCGGCCCCGAGCGACACGACGGTCCTGATCCGCGGCGAGTCGGGGACGGGGAAGGAGCTGATCGCGCACGCCCTCCACTACAACTCCCGGCGCGCGGCGAAGCCGTTCATCAAGGTGAGCTGCGGGGCGCTTCCCGAAAGCCTCATCGAGTCGGAGCTCTTCGGCTACGAGCCGGGGGCGTTCACCGACGCGCGGTCCCTGAAGAAAGGGCGTTTCGAGCTGGCCGACGGCGGGACGCTCTTCCTCGACGAGGTGGGCGACCTGTCTCCCGCGACGCAGGTGAAGCTTCTCCGCGTCCTGCAGGAGCGGGAGTTCGAACGGGTCGGCGGCGTGGCTCCCGTTTCGGTCGACGTCCGGCTCCTCGCGGCGACCAACCGGGACCTCGACGCCGCGATGGGGAGCGGGGCCTTCCGCGAGGATCTTTACTACCGCCTGAACGTCTTCACGATCTTCATACCGCCGCTCCGCGACCGGCGGCCCGACATCCCGCTCCTCGCCGACCACTTCGTCGAGAAGTACGCCTCGCACCACCGGAAGGACGTCCGCCGGATCTCCACCCCCGCCATCGACATGCTCATGATGTACCACTGGCCGGGGAACGTCCGGGAGCTGGAGAACGCCATCGAGCGGGCCGTCCTCGTCTGCGACGGCGGCGTCCTTCATGCCCACCACCTTCCGCCCACGCTCCAGACGGCCGAGATCTCCGGGACGCTCCCCCGCCAATCGCTGGCCGACGCGATGGCGGCCTTCGAGAAGGATCTCCTTCTCGACGCGCTCAAGATCTCGCGGGGAAACCGGGCGAAGGCGGCCCGCCTCCTCCAGACGACGGAGCGGATCTTCGGCTACCGGATGAAGAGACACGCCATCGACGCCGACCGCTTCCGCGGCTGAGCGACGGAATCGTACCCGCCAGAGAATAGATCGCCAATTTTGTCGGAGGCCTTCCTCCCGAGATCGGCCGGGACAAGTCCTTTGCGCTGAACGAGCTGGCGGAAACGCGCACGTCGTGACGGCCGCGCACGAACCTTGCTTGGGCGCCGGGCATGAACGGATCAGATACAGCCTGGATGCTCGTCGCCACCGCCCTCGTCCTCCTGATGACGCCGGCTCTCGCCTTCTTCTACGGAGGCCTCGTCCGGTCGAAGAACGCGCTCAACACGATGATGATGAGCGTCGCCTCGCTCGGCTTCGTGGGGACGGCCTGGGCGCTCCTCGGCTACTCGCTGGCGTTCTCGCCCGGCACGCCGCTTCTCGGCGGCCTCTCAAACGCCTTTCTCAGGGGCGTGGGGCTCGAGGCGTCTCCCTCGGCCGCGACGATCCCGCACCTCCTCTTCATGGCCTTCCAGGGGACATTCGCGATCATCACGGCGGCCCTGATCTCGGGCGCCATCGTGGAGCGGAAGCGATTCTCGGCCTACCTCCTCTTCATCGTCCTCTGGTCGATCGGCGTCTATGCTCCGGTGGCGCACTGGGTCTGGGGCGGCGGGTTCCTCGGGAAGCTGGGCGCCCTCGATTTCGCGGGCGGGACCGTCGTCCACATCAACGCGGGCGTGGCGGCGCTGGTGGCCGCCATGATGCTCGGTCCCCGGAAGGACTTCGCGCGGCAGGCGACGCTGCCGCATCACGTCCCGTTCGTCCTGCTCGGGGCCGGCCTTCTCTGGTTCGGCTGGTTCGGCTTCAACGGGGGAAGCGCGCTCGCGGCGAACGGGCTCGCGGCGCTCGCTTTCACGAACACGTTCCTCGCGCCCATGGGGACGCTCGTGGTCTGGACGCTGCTCGACCTGAGGCGCGGCGGGAAGGCGACGGCCGTCGGAGCGGCGACCGCCATCGTCGTCGGCCTCGTCGCGGTGACGCCGGCGGCCGGCTTCGTGAGCCCGCTCTCGGCGCTGGCGCTCGGCGCGCTCGCCGCGTTCCCGAGCTACTTCGCCATCATCTACCGCGCCCGGACGCGTCTCGACGATTCGCTCGACGTGGTCGCAGCCCACGGCATCGGGGGAACCGTCGGGGCGCTCCTGACGGGCGTCTTCGCCGAGAAGGCCTGGAACGGGGTGGCCGATGGCCTTCTTCTCGGGAACGTCCGGCAGTTCCTCGTCCAGCTCCTCGCGGTTCTCGTCACGATCGTCTTCAGCGGCGCGGGGACGTACGTCCTCCTCCGGCTCGTGAGCCTCGTCATCCCGATCAAGGTCGACGCGGAGGAAGAAGGGCTCGGCCTCGACGTGAGCCAGCACGGCGAGGAGGCCTACAGCTCCGGCGAGGGCGCCATCCTCGTCCTCCCGGGCGGGAAGCGCTCCCGCAGGCTTCCCGTCGCGGCCGCACGGCCCATCCCTGAGGAAGGTCCCGCTTGAAGCTCGTCCTCGCCATCATCCGGCCTGAGAAGCTGCCGGAGGTCCTCCACGCCCTCTACGAGGTGGAGGTCTACGGCCTGTCCTCCAGCCGGGTGCAGGGGCATGGCGCCGAGGGGGACCGGGTCGAGACGTACCGCGGCACGACCGTCAAGATGGAGCTGGCCGAGAAGGTCCGGCTCGAGATCGGCGTCTCCGACCACTTCG
>JBLMYG010000275.1:0-4836 GCA_050258155.1 Acidithiobacillales bacterium | reverse complement strand
CGGATGGAAAGGGCAGGGCTGGTCCGGACCCGCCGCTCCGCGGAAGACCGCCGCTTCGTCCACGTGAGGCTGACGCCTCTCGGCGAACGGCGCCTTCGGCCCTCGACGGCTGCGGTCGTCCGGGCCCTCAAGGCGGCGGCCGACGAGCAGGGACGGCCCCAGCTGCGCGCCGCGTTCGAGACGTGGTTCGACAGGTGGGGCTCCGTCATCGGAGCCCTCTCCGTGGGCTCTCCGGCGCGCCGCCGGCTGGCCGCCCGAAGGGCAGCGGAGCCGCGAAGTTCCCCTACTTCCTCTTGTCGCTGACCTGGACGAGGAGGGAGTCGCTGACGTGGGTCACGAGGCCGTGAAAGATCTCCTTGGCCTTCCGGAACTTCGGATCGGTGAGGATCTTGTCGAGCGCCGCGAGGCTCTCGAGGTCCACCTGGACGAGGCGCTGCGGGGAGGAGCCGCCGAGCATGCTCTTGTAGATCCTGACGGACTTCACGCCCTTGAACTTCAGCCAGATCCCCTTGCCGGGGCCCTTGGTGTATCTCTCGTATTCCCGGAGCTTCCCGGGGAGGACGTCGAAACGGTATTCGAAGGTGACCATTGCCTCTCTCCTTTCTATCTATCGGCCCGTCCAGGAGGCCGCCCTCTTCCCGAGGAAAGCGGAGATTCCCTCCTGGGCGTCCATCGCCAGCGAGTTCATCGCCATGATCTCCTTGGCATAGGCGTACGCCTTGGGCTGGTCGAGGTCGATCTGCGAGTAGAAGGCCTGCTTGCCGATGGCCACGGTGATGGGGCTCGCCCCGGAAATTTGCGCGGCGAGCTTCCGCGTCTCGGCGCGCAGTGAAGCCGCGGGGACGACCTCGTTGATGAGCCCCCACTCGACCGCCGTTTTCGCGTCGACCGGCTCACCGGTCAGGAGCATCTGGAGGGCGCGCTTCCGGCCGATGGCGCGGGAGAGCGCGACCATCGGCGTCGTGCAGAAGAGCCCCGTCTTCACTCCGGGCGTGGCGAACCAGGCCTCCTCGGCGGCGATCGCCATGTCGCACGTGGCCACGAGCTGGCACCCGGCGGCGGTGGCGACCCCCTGCACCTCGGCAATGACCGGCTGCGGGATCGTCTGGATCCGGGTCATCAGCTCCGCGCAGACGTCGAAGATCTCCCGGTAGGCGTTGATGTCCCTCCCGACGAGCTCGGACAGGTCGTGCCCCGAGCTGTAGACCTTCCCTTCCGCGGCGAGGATCACGGCGCGGAGCTCCCTGTCGCGGCCGACCTGCGCCAGGCAGTCGAGGAGCTCCCGCATGAGGGCCAGCGAAAGGGCGTTGCGCCGGGCGGGGCGGTTCAGTGTGACGACGGCGACGGCCCCCTCCGTCCCGAAGGTGACGTTCTCGAATGGCATCGGGTCCCCCCTGTTGCCCTCCGCTTCAGGCTCCGGCGAGGCGGCCGGCCAGCCAGGTGCCCGCCGCTCTCGAGGCCGAAGCGTTGGCCTTGAGCTCCATGTGGTTGAACCAGCGCGGCAGGTACCGGACGAGGCCGCTCTCGTGCTGGACGTCGGGGCGGATGTCATCGGTGACGAGGCGCTTCTCGGCTCCCGAGAGCTGGGCCATCAGGCCGGCCGCGCCGTCCAGAAGGCCCTGGATGTCCCGCTCGGAGTAGAGAAGGAGGCAGGGGCGGCCGTGCGGCGGCACCGGCCCCAGCTTCTCCAGCAGCTCGAGGACGTAGCCGGAGTAGGGCTCGCGGACGGCGGGGCTCGGGAGGTTCTCGAACATCCACTTCCCCTGCGGCGACATCTGCACCATCACCGACGGCGACATGGCCACGATGACGTCTGCGGTCGACATCAGCGCCAGCCGTCCCCCGAGGCTGTGGCCGATGGCGCCGGTCCTGCCGAACCGCCGAACGAAGGCGACCGCGGCCTCCAGCTCGTCGCGCATGCCAGGCCCGATCGGCGCCCGGTTCTCGCCGTGACCGCAGAGGTCGATCGCCAGCGCGGCCGCCCCTCTCTCGGCGATGGCGACGGCGATCCCGAGCATCTGCTCCTTCGATCCGCCATACCCGTGGCAGACGGCCACGCCGCCCCGCGGCGAAGCCGGCGCCAGGAGAAAGCCGGGTATCGCATGCCCGTCGGGCGCCCTCAGGTCGCTCACACGGAGAAAGTCCATTTAGCTCTCCTTTGTACTGGCCTCGAGGGCGGCAAGTCGCGCCTTCAGCTCCTTTTGCTGCTGCCAGCGGGCGGTCACGTCCTGTATCAGGGCCGCGGCGCCCAGGATCTCGCCGTCCGGCGCGCGGAGAAGAAGGATGTAGAACTCGATGGAGATCCTCGTGCCGTCGAGCCGGATCTTTCCCTCGCGGTCGGCGAACAGGATGGCGACGGGGGAACTCTCGATGATGGTCCGGCAGAGCCAGGCGTGGTCGAGCTCCCTGGTCATGGTTTTCCCTTCCCGGATCTGGGCGGGGCGTTGCCGCCCCCTCCGTTCCTGAGGTTGGCGGCACCCGCCGTCACGTACCGGACGGCCCGTCCGTCCCGGGGTGGCGCCACGTCGATTCTCGAGTCGAAGATGTAGCAGCCTCCTCCGGGCGGCCCCACGAAGATGGGGCCCAGCTCGATCTCCGCGACCTCGGGGACCTCCTCGACGAGGCGGGAGACACGCAGAAGAACGTCGTGAATCGCCGGGACGTCGGCGGGCGGATGCTCCCGATACCCCTCGAGGAGGGAATAGCCCCGGATGTCCCGGACCATCGCCTGGGCGGCGCGGTCGGTCAGGGGCGTCACGCGGACGCCGACGTCGGCGATCACCTCGACGTGGATCCCTCCGAGGCCGAAGGCGACGAGCGGACCGAAGTGCGGATCCTCGACCATTCTCACCATCACCTCGACGTCGGTCCCGGCCATCGGCTGGACGAGCACCCCTTCCATCGCTTCGACGCCCTGATCCGCCTCCAGCGATCGGCGGATCTCGCCGAAAGCGAGCCGCACAGCGATCTCGTCTCCGACGTTGAGGTGAATCGCCCCCTTTTCCGTCTTGTGGAGGATCCCGGGCGCGGCCAGCTTGACGGCGACGGGAAAGCCGATGCTCCGGGCGAGCGCCGCGGCCTCGTCGGGCGTCCGGGCGACCCCTCCGGGAGCCACCGGAAGGCGCATCGCCTTGAGAACCGCCCGCGCGTCTTCGGACGTCAGCGGTCCGGCGCCGCGCTCCTCGATCGCCTTCCGGCAGATCCGGCGCGCGGCGGCCGGGTCGATGTCGTCGAAGTCGGGAATGACCCCGTGAGGGCCTGCGCGCCACTCCGCGTAAGCGGCCACCTTGCCGAGCACGCGTGCGGCCGACTCGGGGAAGGCGTAGGTGGGGATGCTCTCCCCGGCCAGGACCAGCGGCATTCCGGCGTCCTCCTTCGCGAGGATGCAGGCGAGGACCGGCTTGCCCGCGGCTCCGGCGGCGCGCGCCGCCGTGACGCCCTGCCGAAACGCCTCCAGCATGGCTGCCGTGCCGCTCGCGTCGAGAGGCGTGTGAATCGCGACGAGGCAGTCCACTTCCGGGGCCGCGAGGAGCACTTCGAGGGCCTGCCGGAACGGTTCCGCCGACGGCGAGAAGACCAGTTCGAGGGGATTGCCCAGCGACGTGTCGGGGGGGAGGAAAGCCGCGAGGCGGTCCAGCGTCTCCTCGGAGAGGGGCGCCACCGTCAGGTGCGCGGCCTCGCAGGCGCCGGCGCACAGGAGACCGGGCCCGCTCCCGTCGGAAAGAATCGCCACGCGGCGGCCCGCCGGAAGGGGCTGCCGGTCGAGCGCGGCGGCCAGATCGAACATCTCGTCCACCGTGTCGGCCCGGATGACGCCGGTCTGGCGGAAGAGCGCGTCCACGGGGGCGTCGTCAGGCAGGAGGCCGCCCTCTCCGGGCCCGGCTGCTCCGGCCGCCGCCCGGCGGCCCGCCTTCACGACGACGATCGGCTTCTCCAGGCTCACCCGCCGGGCGATCCGCGCGAACCGGCGCGGGTTCCCGAACGACTCGAGGTAAAGGAGGATGACGCGTGTTGCCTCGTCCCCGTGCCAGTACTGAAGGAGGTCGTTCCCGGAGATGTCGGCTTTGTTCCCGACGCTGATGAAGGTCGACACGCCGACGTGTCGCTGCCGGGCGAGGGCCAGCATCGCCAGGCCGACGACGCCGCTCTGGGACGACATCGCCACCCTCCCGCGAGGCGGGAGGAGGGGAGAGACGGAGGCGTTGAGCTGGACCTCCGGATCGGTATTGACGACGCCCATCGAGTTGGGCCCGACCAGACGCATTCCGTGGCCCCGGACCCGTTCCAGGAGCTTCTGCTGGAGGTCGTGTCCCCCGACGTACGTTTCGAGGAAGCCGGCGGTGACGACGACGATCGCCCGGACGCCGGCGGCCGCGCAGTCGTCCACGGCGTCCAGGACCGCCTCGCGCGGGATGGCCACGATGGCGAGGTCGGTCCCGGCCGGGATCTCGCGCGCCGAGGCGTAGGCCGGGAGAGAGTGGACGTGCTTCGCGCTCGGGTTGACCGCGTAGACCGGGCCGTGGAATCCCCCCTGGACGAGCCCGCCCAGGATCCGGTAGCCGATGCTGGCGGCATCCCGCGACGCGCCGATGAGCGCGACAGCACGGGGCCGGAAGACAGGGTGCAGCGAGGCGGTCGTGAAGACGCGATCCCGTGCCTCCGAGTAGCTGACGCTGTCGGCGCTCTGGGCGACGGAGAAGTCGAGCTCGACGCATTCGTCCTCGATCTTGGTGTGGAGCGGAAAGCCCGCCTGCCGGAAGGTGTCGAGCATCAGCCGGTTCTCGAGCCGCGTCACCGCCCAGAAGCGGACGAAGCCGTAACGGGCTGCGATGAGGG
>JBLMYG010000274.1:0-10186 GCA_050258155.1 Acidithiobacillales bacterium | reverse complement strand
TTGTGGACGGAGAAGAAGACGGCGTCGAGGCCCGCCGCGGGGTCGCCGGCGGGATGCATGTCGACGTCGACGTACGGTCCGGCCGCCGCGAAGTCGAAGAACGCCGAGGCGCCGTGCCTGTGGAGCACCCGCGCGAGGCCGTGGACGTCGTTCAGGATCCCTGTGACGTTCGATGCCGCGCTGAAGCTGCCGATCTTCCACGGCCGGCCCGCGTGCTCCGAGAGCTTCCGATCGAGATCCACCGGGCTGATCCGCCCGTCCGGGTCGAAATCGACGTAGACGAGATCGCCGATCGTCTCGCGCCAGGCGATGTCGTTCGAGTGATGCTCCATCAGCGAGCGAAAGATGACGGGCCGGTCCGCACCGGGAATGAGGCTGCCGAGGTGATACCGCTCCTCGAGCTGATCGGGGATCCGGAGGCCGAGGACGGTGATGAGGCGATTGATGGCGCCCGTGGAGCCCGAGCCGACCGGGATGACGACGTCGTCCTGCGAGGCCCCGACGTAGGCGGCGATCCTCCGGAAGGCCCGCTCGTAGCACTCCGTCATGTAGCGGCCGACATGGCTGCTTTCCGTGTGCGTGTTCGCCATGAACGGCAGGACCCTCTCGGTCAGCTCCTCCTCCACGTCGCGGTGGAACCGCCCCGAGGCGATGAAATCGAAGTAGCGGAGGGGCCTCGGGCCGAAAGGCCCCGCGATGACCGCTCCGGCGCCGATGACGCGGCTCCGGAGCCGGTCGAGAAAGGCCGCTTCGTCCGCCGGCCCCGCGGTGACGACCGGCGTGCGGGCCCGCCCGGAGGTCACGTCGACCAGACGTTCCTCACCGGTCATGCCGGACACCCTCTCGCGCCGACGCCTCGCAGAACGCCTCAGCGGCCGGAGACGCCGCCGTTTCCGGAGGCCCGCTTGACCATGTGGATCTCGGTGCCCCCCTTCTCGAAGCGAACCTCGTCCATGAGCTGGTTGATCAGGTAGATCCCCCGGCCGTGAGTCGAGAAGAGATTCGCGCCCAGGATCGGGCTCGGCAGGTCCTTCGGGTCGAATCCGGTGCCGGGGTCCCTGACGACGATGAGCATCCCGCACTCCGGGTCGCAGGCGACGCAACACTCGACCTGCTTCGACGGGTCGTTCTTCCCGCCGTGTTTGATGGCGTTCGCGAGCGCCTCGCGAAGGGCCAGCTCGATCTCGAACTCCTTCCCGTCGGCGCAGCCCATCTCCTTGACGACCTGCATGACCTCGGCCACCACGGGCGAGATCATGTTCACGTCGGCCGGAAGGCGGTGCACGATCCGGACGGACAGGTTTCCGCTGTTGAACTCGCAGTGGTCTGGCTGGCCGGTGGACACGCTCAACGACCTCTCATTCTAAACGAGCTCCCGTCAGGCGGCGGAGTATAGACGGAGTCTCAGGACGAATAAACGAGTGGCAGGAAGCTCGTGCCCCCCGGCGGCGCCACTCCGAGGAGCTGAGCGGCCGTCGCCCCCACGTCGGCGAACGACGGGCGCGTCCCGACGTCGGCGCCCGCCGCCACACCGGGGCCCGCCACCACCACGGGGGCGTATTCCCGCGTGTGGTCCGTCGAGACGTCGGACGGGTCGCACCCGTGGTCCCCCGTCAGGATGAAGAGATCCCCGTCGCGAAGGCCTCCGAGAAGCTCCGGAACGAAGGCGTCGAGCTCCTCGAGCGCCCTGGCGTAGCCGGCCGGGTCGTTCCGGTGGCCGTACTTCGTGTCGAAGTCGACCAGATTGGTGAAGACGAAATCGGCCGCTCCCTCGCGCATCGCCGCGGCGGTCTTCTCGAGGCCGTCGCGGTTCGACTCCGTGTGGACGGCGCTCGAGAGTCCCTGTCCCGAGAAGAGGTCCGCGATCTTCCCGACGCCATGGACCAGGAGGCCGTTCTCGCGGCACCTGTCGAGAACCGTCTGGCCGGGCGGTAGCACGGAGTAATCCCGGCGCCGGTGGGTCCGGGTGAACCGTCCCGCCCTGCCGACGAAGGGCCGGGCGATGACGCGTCCCACGTGGTGCCTGCCGACCAGGATCTTTCGCGCGATCTCGCACCAGGCGTAGAGCGTCTCGACCGGGACGACCTCCTCGTGCGCCGCGATCTGGAAGACCGAGTCCCCCGAGGTGTAGACGATCGGTCGGCCCGTCCGGAGGTGCTCCTCGCCGTACTGCTGGATGACTTCGGTCCCGGAGGCGTGGCGGTTGTGGAGGACTTCGCGCCCCACCCCCCTCTCGAACGGCCCGATCACTTCCGGCGGGAACCCGTTCGGGTAGAGCGGGAAGGCGGCATCGAGGGTCAGCCCCATCAGCTCCCAGTGGCCCGTCATGGAGTCTTTCCCGGGAGACGCCTCGGCGCACCGCCCGAAGGCGCCCGATGGAGGCGGAAAGTCCGGCGGCGCGTCCTCGTAGAGCGTCCGCAGAAGGCCGAGGCGCGACAGGTTCGGGAGCGACGGTCTCCCGTCCCTGAGGACGTGCTGGAGTGTCGCGGCCCCTCCGTCTCCGTAGCAGTCTGCGTCGGGCGTCGCCCCGACGCCCAGCCCGTCACAAACGACGACGAGCGCTCGGGGCTTCATCTCTTTCTTTCCGCGGCCGAGTGGGTCCGGGAGAACCCGACCGCCGGGTTCTCCCGGAACATTACAGCCCTTGCGACCGCTGCTGCGCCTCCGCCCGGACCGCCGAGTCGGGGTAGTCCGTCAGGACACGCTGGTAGTAGCTCTTCGCCTCCGCCACCTGTCCGTTCCTCTCCTCGAGTCGCCCGAGCTCGAGGAGGAGCACGTCCTTCGGGACCGGCGCCCGGCCCTCTTCCATCGCCTTCTTCGCGGTCTCAATCGCCTCTTTCACGCGCCCTGAAGAGACCTCCGCGTCGAGCATCGAGACATAGGCGATGCCCGCCGCGATCGTCCCCTTCTCGCTCTTCGCAAAGGCCCGGGCTGCATCGATCGCTTTCGCCGTGACACCGCTCGGCCCCTCCAGTCCCATCAGCAGCAGGGATGCCGCCCGCCCGCTGGCGCTGGACGGTGCGTCCTTCGACAGCTTCCTCAGCTCTTCCCTGGCCGCGACGAGGCGGTCGGCGGCGTCTCGGTAGACGTGCTGGCCGGGGGAGGCGACTCCGTCGGCGGCGACCGGCGCGTCCAAGATGCCGATCGCAGCCGAAAGGCGCGCGGCGAGACGTCCGTTGCGCCACGCGATGCCGCCCCAGATCCCCCCGACCACGATCGCCACGGCGGCGACGAGAGCCACCGTTCGGACGGACTGGCTCTGATGGGACGTCAGGAATTCGCGAACGGAGACTAGAAATGCCTCGAGATCGTTCTTTTGCAGGTCGTGGCGGTGCTTTCTTTCCATTCTGGGTTTCCAGCTCTCCCGTGGCCGGCAGAATACGACACCCGCCGGCACTCCGCGGCGGCCGGGGACGGACGCCCGAGGATGGCGGTTACTTCCGGGCCCGCTTCTTCGCCGTCTTCCGGGCCGCCTTCTTCACGGCCCTTCTCTTCGGCGCGGCCCGCCGGGCGACTTTCCTCGCCGCCTTCTTTTTCGGAGCGGCCTTCTTCGCGACCTTCCTCGCGACCTTTCTGGCCGCTTTCTTCACGGCCTTCCGCGCCGTCTCGGCTTTCTTCGCGACGACTTTGGCCGCCTCTTCGACCTTCTTCCTGGCCTCCTTTCCGACCTCCGTGACGGCGGCCTGGACGGCCTGGGCAGCTTTCTCGACGGCTTCGGCCGCCCTGCCGGGCGTTGCCGGCTGCGGCTCGGGAGCGGGGGGCTGGGAACCGGGCGGGACGGAGCTTTCCATCGCTTTCAGAACCTCCTCTGCGTGATGTTCGGTGTCCACCTTGTGAAAGACGTGCAGGACCTGCCCGTCCTTTCCGACGAGGAACGACCTGCGGAGCGGGCCGACGCCCCACTTGGTCTCGCCCCAGGCCCCCCAGGCCTCGTGAACGGTGTGATTCGGGTCCGAGAGGAGCTCGAAGGGGAGCTGATATTTGGACGCGAATGCGTCGTGAGAAACGAGGCTGTCGCGCGAGATGCCGATGATCTCGACATCGCGCGCCTTCAGCTCCTTCCAGGCGTCCCGGAGGCTGCACGCTTCCTTCATGCAGCCGGGCGTGTCGTCCTTCGGGTAAAAGTAGACAAGGACGTTCTTCTTTCCCCGGAACTCGGCGAGCGAAACGAGTCGACCGAAGCGCCCGGGCAGGACAAAGCCGGGCGCGGGTGCGCCGGCCGAGATCGGACCCTTGTTTTCGTTCATTCCTTGCTGGCCTCTGGGTGGCAGAGGATATCAGCATTGACGCCCGGTGGGACGGCTCCGGCGCTAATCTCCTGCGCATGGACGGGGCAGCCGTGCTGGCGGTCGGGGCACTCGAGGCAGGAGGTGGCGGAGGTCTTCCGGCGGACCTGAAGACCTTCGAATCCCTCGGCGTGGCCGGGACCTGCGTGGCGACCGCCGTGGCGGTCCAGGACGGTCCCGCGCTGACGGTCGTCCACGACCTGCCCCTGCCGGCCGTCCGGGAGCAGCTCCGGGCAGGCCGGGACGCCCCGCCGCCGAGGGTCGTCAAGATCGGGCTCGTCACGACCGTCCCGATCATCCGGCTCCTGGCGGAAGAGCTTTCGGTGCTCGCCGTACCGGCCGTCATCGACCCCGAGATGACGGGAAACGGGGAAAGCCGTCTCCTCCGGGCCACTTCCCTCCACGCCTTCGTCCGGGACCTTCTGCCGGCCGCCACGGTCTTGACGCCGAACCTCGCCGAGGCCTCCGTCCTCGCCGGGTTCGCCATTCGCGACGAGGCGGATGCGAAGCGCGCGGCCCGGACCGTCCAGCAACTCGGGCCGCAGGCCGTCCTGATCACGGGGGGACAGGCCGAAGGGAGCGAGATCATCGACGGGCTCCTCGACGGGAGGACGTGGACGACCTACCGGCACCCCCGCCTCGGCGCGCGGCACCAGCACGGTGTCGGGGCGACGCTTTCTGCAGCGCTCGCCGCTTATCTCGCTCTCGGGGAAACACTTCCGGACGCAGTCCGAAAGGCCGTCGGCTACACCCACCGCGCCCTCGCCGCCAGCCCCGGACTCGCGGCCGGTCGCGGTCCGCTCGGACACAGGGAAGCGGGGGCCGGCTGAAGGCTCCGAAGAAAGGTCGCGCGCAGTGCGACCCTCTCCGAAGGGACCCCCTCAATCCTTCGTCAGAAGGTCGAAACAGCAGTTGGCCTCGACGCTTCGCGGCTTCCTTGGCAGGGAGATCTCGGCATCGAGGTGGATCGGCCTGGATCCGAGAAGGGTGACCCCGCCGATCCGGGCGAACTGTCCCCTCTCGAACTCGGCGTAGATCGGCACGAAGCTCCGGAAGTCGTCGGGAACGCCGCCCTGCGCCAGGTCTCCCCCGATCCGGTACTTTCCGCCGCCCGATTCCGTCACATGGAGGCTCTGCCTCAGCTTCGGGATGTCGGTCCCTTCGACCCACTGCCGGAAGAACCAGGCCAGATCTCCGCCCCCGGAAGGGGGCATGTACTTCTCGGCCACCCTGCGGAAGTCGTCCGTCGTCGGGCTCCGGCCAGCCCACTCCTTCGAGAAGTCCTTCAGCATGGCGATGAAGTGGACGTCGTGGTTCCTCTCCCTCGGTTCCCACGTCATGGCTCGGAGCATCTGGAGGACGAAGGCCCCCTTCTCGTACATGACGACCGCGGCCGCTTCGGGCGCCTCCGACGTCTGCAGGCGGAACCCGAGCGAGATCGGCCCGGCATCGCAGTTCGGGAGCCTTGCGAGCCGGCCGCGCTCGAGGATCTTCTTCCTCGCCCTCTTCCAGAAGCCGCAGTACTTCGCCGACCCCTCGACGGCCTGGATGACGAGAGCGGTCGCGAACTCCGCGAAGCCCTCCGACAGCCACTGGTCGCGGTAGGTCGCCCAGCCGACGTTGTGCCCCCACCACTGGTGGGCGAACTCGTGGTAGCCGACGTTGTTGACGAAGTCGGTGGCCTGGCCGAGGCCCATGTCGACGACCCTCTCGTAGGACGAGATGAACGCCATGGACGGAAGGAAGACGAGCCCCGGCCAGCTCTGGCCGAAGAACCACTGCGCCTGCTGCGAGATCGCCACGTCGTTTTCAGGAAGCGCGCCGAAATAGGCCACGCCGGTCCGGGCGGCATTGATTCCGTCCACGAGGGCCGACTCGGCGAACTGCTCGCCCTTCCCCTCCTTGGTGTAGACGCGGAGCCGGAACGAGGAGTCTTCGTCCTTCCTCTCGAGAGATTTGAAGACGCCGTAGTTGAAGCCGGCGACGCGGATGGGCCGCTCCGCCCGGAACCGGTAGACCGCCGTGCTCCCCTCGACCGTCTTGCCGACCGGACGGCCCACGGAGAGCACCTCGTACTTCTTCGGTACGCGATACGTCAGGTCGAACGTCGCGACGTCCATGAACGTGCCAAGGTTCGCGTACCACGATTGCCGGGCCTGGACGGCGTAGAGGTCGAGGCCGACGTCGTCGATCACCTGGTCGCCGTCGTACGAGATGCGGAGCGCCGCCTCCTCGCCGCCTCGAACTCCCGGCGGCAGAAGGAGCGCTGATTCCCCGTCCTCGTTCTCCTTTCCCTGGACGAACGGGAGCGGCAGAGCCGGGCCGCCCGAAGGGAGCATCTCCGCAGCCCGGATCCTGAGCTTCGGGAAGAGCTGAAGGCGGAGGAGGCGGACACCGTCCCTGAGAAAGCGGACGCGAATCGTCGAGGTCCCTGAGACGTCCCTGTTCGGGCGAATCGTCGTGTCCACCTCGTAGCGGAGCGCGTCGGCGTCGGCCACCACCGGACCCGGCGGTCCCGCCCCGCGCGGCGTACTCGAGTAATAGAAACCCCCGCGCTCGTCGTGGACCACGTAGAGCGCCGTCGTCTCGGTTCCGAGGTCCGAAGGGAAGCCGGAGGCCGGAAGGCCGCGCGGATCGAAGACGGCGACGGCCGGAGGGAGCTTCGACGGCTTCACATAGGCGATGAAGACGCCCCGCGCTTTCGGGCTGTCCTCGAGAAGGTCCGAAAGAATCCGCAGGTGCACGTTGTGTTTCAGGTCCTTCCGCTCCTTCTTGAGGAAGGCCTCGTAGACGTCCGTCACGTGCGAGCTCACTGCGGCCACGGCCGGGTGCCCAGGCCTCAGAAGCTGGCTGGCGGAATCGTCGGTGAAGAGAAGAACGGCTTCCTCGAATCTGCCCGTCAGCGTGCGAAGCCTGTCGTCGGCCGTCAGGAGGGCCAGATGCCGCCTCTCGCTCTCCCCCGACGGCGTCACCTCCATCCGGCCGACGCCGAGGAAGACGCCTCCCACGACGCGGCCCCCGAGAGAAGGGAGGGGGAAGAAGGCTCCCGATGAAAACTCGAATCGGAAGGCATCTCTCTCGAGGGTGAGCCCCCCCACATCAAGGCCCGAGGCCTCCGGGCGCAGGGCCGTCAGCTCCTGGAGCGTCACCTCCCCGGAGCGGGTCGGTCGCGCGAGACCGGCGAGGACGAACGCGAAGACGCCGAGGGCGGCATGCGACCGCTCCTGACGGGAGACTTTCATCGGGCCACCTCGCGCCGCTGGCCCTGACGCTAGCACGAGCGGGGGGCGTTCCCGCGCCTTCAGGGGCGAGGGGAGGCGGGCTTCAGCCGGTACCGGTCCCGGAGCCTCTCCGCGATCCGCTCCACCCGCCCTTCGTCCTCCAGATACATCAGGAAGCCGAGGATCTCCGAGTAGGCGAGGAAGAGGTTCGCGGCGTCGATGCCCGGGAAGACTCCGGTGACCAGCTCCCGAACGGTCTTCGGGCCCGTGCCGAGATGGCGTTCGATGTCGCGGATCCGCCGCGCGTACTTCTTCTGCACCTTCTCACGGTGCGTCGGGTAGTCGGGAATCGGCCGGCCGTGCCCGGTCAGGAGCGACGACGACGCGTTCGACCTCTCGATGGATTCCAGCGTCTCGAAATAGCGCGTGACGCTCCGGAACGCTTCGCCGGGACGTTCGGGGTCTTCGTCGACGATGGCGTTCGGTGTGATGTCGCGGAGGACGGTGTCCCCGGTGAAGAGGAGTCCCGCCTCGGGGATCTCGAAGGTGAGGCTCCCCGGCGTGTGTCCCGGGGTCGATCGGACGACGACCGACCATCCGTCGCCGGCGAGCGTCTCGCCTCCGGAGAGCTCGTCCCACTCCGCGAGGGGCGCCGCGAAGTGATCGACGAGGCTCACCGCGAGCATCACGACGAAGCGCGGCCCGAGGCCGAAGTCCGCCCGGGCAAGGCTGTCGAGGAGGAGCTTCGTGTTCCGGCGCATCCGGAACTGCTCCCGGTCGAGCCGCCCTCCCAGAAGCTGCGCCCGGGAGTGTGCCGCAATTCTCCGGGCCAGGCCGAAGTGGTCCTGGTGGCCGTGGGTCAGGAGCACGCGTGAGAGATCGCTGACAGAAAGACCCTCGCGCTTCAATCCTCCTCTCAGGGCGTCCCAGGCCTCGCTGGTCAGTGGTCCCGTGTCGATGAGCGTGACGGGATCCCGCCGGACGAGATAGACGTTGACCGGCCCGACGGGAAAGGGAGTGGGAATCGAGAGGGGGATGACGAGAGATTCCAGAAAGGAATTGCTGATATGCGGCGGCTGCTGAGGCAGCCGCCGATAGCGGGCAACGTGCTCTCGGCGGGCGGGTGTCAAGGGTCCGCGACCGCTTCGCGGCGCGCGCAGCGCGCCCTTGACACCGGACCGCCGAGGGCGACCCCCTTCAGCAAGCGCAGCGAGCTGCAAAGACTCCCAGGCCTCGGCTTCTCGCCGGTCAGGACGGGACAAAGCATCAGGCCCAGAGGTCGTACGGGTAGCCGCCGGCCTCGTAGACCCGGTCGCTGATGGCCGTCGTGAGGGCGTCGCGGTTCCGGTCGAGGGCTTTCAGGTTCCCCACCATTCGATGTTTCGCCTCGTAACAGAACCAGCGCGCGAGCTCGATCTCCCCCGCGGCCTTCTCTTCCCCTTTCTTGGCGATCGCGGACGTGACCCGCGAAAGGACGGCGATCTGCGCGTATAGGTCGATGACGACGTTCGCCAGGCGGTCCTGCTGGTACTCGCGGTCGACGACCTTCTTCCCGTGCTTGCGCAGGATCGTCTCGGCGGCGTTGGCGAAGACGCCCGCGTACTTCCCGGCCTGATCCGCCTCCGGCGCCAGCGCCGGATGGACCTTCGTGAGGTGATCCTGCGTGATGAGCCCTTTCATCCGCTTCCGGCCGTAATCCGTCAGAACACCGTGCTCCCGGATCGGGCTCTTGAGGGCGTTCTGGACCTCCCTGAGCTGGTCGCCCAGCTCCTTGAAGCCCGAGAGCGCGATGAGAACCCGGAGGATCTCGTTCGTCCCCTCGAAGATCATGTTGATCCGGCTGTCCCGGAGGGCGCGGCCGTACGGGTACTCGTTCATGAAGCCGTTGCCCCCGGCGATCTGGAGGGCGTCGTTGATGTTCTGCCAGAGGACTTCCGTCCCGAAGACCTTGCAGCAGGCCCCTTCCAGGGAGTAGTCGATCCCCTCCCGGTCGATGAGGCCGGCCGTCAGGTAGCACATCGCCTCGAGGGCGTAGGTGTTCGCCGCCATCCGGGCGATCTTGCTGCGAATCATCTCGAAGTCGGCGATCCGGGTCTTGAACTGCCGGCGCTGCGTGGCGTGCGCGACGGCCAGACGGAGCATCTCGCGCGCCCCGCCGACCGCCCCCGCTCCGAGCGAGGTCCGGCCCGTGTTGAGCGTCTCAAGGGCGATCTTGAGACCTCGTCTCTTCCCGCCGATCAGGTTCCCCGCCGGGATCCGGCAGTTCTCGAAGATGATCTGGCAGGTCGAGGAGGCGCAGAGCCCCAGCTTTTTCTCCTCGGGCCCGCGCCTGAGGCCCGGCAGCGTGCCGTCCGGCTCCGTGACGACGGCGAAGCAGGCGATCTCCTTGTGGGGTTCCTTCGCCTCCGCGCTCCCGGGGATCCGGGCGAAAACGGAGAGGAATGTCGCGAAACCTCCGTTCGAGATCCACTGCTTCGTCCCGTTCAGGACGTACTCGTCGGTCTTGTCGTCGTAGACGGCCGTCGTCTTGAGCGATCCGGCGTCCGAGCCGGCCTCGGGCTCCGTCAGACAGAAGGCGGCGACGAGCTTTCCGGTCGCGAGGTCCGGAAGCCACTTCCTCTTCTGCTCTTCGGATCCGAAGAGAGCCAGCGGCTTGAAGCCGATCGACTGGTGGGCGCC
>JBLMYG010000273.1:0-6004 GCA_050258155.1 Acidithiobacillales bacterium | reverse complement strand
CGCGCGGTGCCCGACGCAAGGTCCCCGAACGGCTGGAAGCTCGAAGCCGGGCCTTTCCCCGGGTGGAAGGACATCCCGCACTGGTAGGCGCGGCGCCCTGGCGGGCACTCGGGACCGTGTGACCGCGAACATTCTATTCCCGATGCCGTTCCAGCCTGTCGGCGTCGAGAAGATCCTGCGGCCGGCCTGTTGCCCGTTTGTTGCGGATCAGATCCTCCCGGCCAATGACGGCGACCGAAAGCTCGCCGATCTTCACCGTCATCCGGCGCGGCCACGCCTCGTCGAAGTAGAGCCCCGAGACGCCGGTCAGGATGTCGATCCGCGCCGGCGCCGTCCCGATCTGGAAGACCGTGCCCGGCTTCGACAGGTCGTCGAGCGACAGGTCGGAAAGCGGGGCGCCGAACCGACGAAGCGCCTCGAGGACGCGTGGCGCGTTCTTCTCGTCGGCCCGGACCCAGATGTCGAGGTCTCCGGTCGCCCGCAGGAGGCCGTGCGCGGCCAGCGCGTGCGCGCCGACGACGAGGAATTCAGCGCTGCTCGCGGAGAGTTCGGACAGCATCTCGACGAAGTCGCGGTTCATCGAGACGTCCCTCCTTGAAGGCCCAGGCATTGAGCGTCAGAGGCCAGACCAGGGCGACTCGTTCGGCCGGCGTCATCGCCGCAATCGACGCCTCTTCCCGAGGCTCTTCTCCGAGCGGGAACTTCCTCACGGGCCACGACGCGCGCTCGCCGCTGGTCGTCACCCGGTGAGTCTACCCCGGACCAGTTGGCCCTACGTCGCCAGGTGGATCCGCTTGATGTAAGTCATCTCCTCGATCTTGTCGCTCGAGCCGTAGAGGCCGCTGTCGCGGATGCCGCCGATCGGGAGGGTGTAGTCGCTGTAGAGGGGCCCCTCGTTGATCATGACCCGCCCGGCAGCGAGCCGCCGACCGATGGCCGCCGCTTCCTCCGGATCGCCGAAGATGCTGGCTCCGAGCGCGTACGGCCCGTCATCGGCCAGGGCCACCGCTTCCTCGACGGTGTCGAAGACGACGAGGGAGCGGACCGGCGCGAAGGCTTCCTCGGTCCAGAGGAACGGCTTCTCGTCCTCGCGCGTCCCCCCGAGGAGCAGCCCTTTCTCGAACTCCACGAGCGTGGGATAGAAAAACGGACCGTCGGCCTTCCCTCCGATCAGGAGGCGCCCGCCGCGCTCCAGCGCCTCCTGCACCTGGTACGTTGCGATGTCGAGGCTCTCGTGCTTGCCGATCGGGCCGATGTCGGTCTCCTCCAGCCGCGGGTCTCCCACCCTGAGCCCGCCGATTCCCTCGACGAGACGCTCCCGGAAATCATCGGCGACGCTGCGCGCCACGAGGAACCGCTTGGCAGCGATGCAGAGCTGTCCGCTGTGCGCAAACCCGCCGAGAAGGCCGGCCGCGGCCGCCTGAGGCAGGTCGGCGGTCGGCAGGACGAAGAAAGGGTCGTTACCGGCCAGCTCGGGGACGTACTTCTTCATCCGCCCCCCGACGTGGAGCATGCACTCGCCGAGCGTTTTCTTCGTCCTCTCGAGGTAGGAGCCCATCTTGATGATGTTGTCCTTCCCGACCGGGCTGGAGGCGTAGTGGACGAGGACGTCCACCTCAGGGTTCTCGACGAACTCCCAGGCGGCGTCCTCCCCGGGACAGGTGGAGACCTGGGCGCTGTCGGGAGGGCAGCCTGCCCCGACGGCGAGCTGGACGACCCGCTGGCAGATCAGGGGGACGAGGCTGGAAGGCTTTTCGACGACCGAGTTTCCTGCGCCGAGCGCCGCCAGCATCGTGTAGAGCGGCACGACGAGGGGCGTGTTGCGCGGCGGGAGGACGCCGACAACGCCGTAAGGCTCCCGATAGAGGATGTTCCGCCCCGAGATCGCCGGGAGCTCCCTCGGTCTCAGCAGCTCGAGCCGCCGTCCGAGGGTCCGGGCGCTGGCGATGGCCCGCTCCAGCTCCCAGCGGGCGAACTTACGGGGCTGGCCGGCCTCGCGGACCATCAGCTCCTCGAACTCGGACCGCTGCTCCTCGAGGCGCCCGGCGACGCGGAGCCCCAGCTCCGCCCGCTCCTCGAAGCTCGTGCTGCGGGCCCCCTCCTTCGCGAGAGACGCCTTGTGAATCTTGGCGCGCAGGTCGCGGCGCGTGTCCTGTGCGACCTCGCCGATCACCTCGCCCGTGTACTTGTCGTGGATGACCGTCCTGCGAAGCGCAAGCATTGTGGCGATGCTAGCACCCGTCAGCGAGCCGCCCGGCTCTGCAATCGCTTGCGATCTAGAAAACCCAGCGGTAGCCGAGATAGACCGACGTCGCGATGTGAACGGCGATCACGAGCAGGAGGAAGACCGCGAGGATGACGTGGACGGGGCGCCAGTTGTTCATCAGGGTCTTCGCCGTCCGGAATACGGCGACCTGCCGATTGAGACGGAGGAGGCGGACGATCATCCTTCCGAATTCGCGGTAATCCTTCCGGTCGCCGAAGAGTGACCGGCACCTCATGAGCGCGATCCGGATCCGCACCACGTCGAGCGGAAAGGTGACCATCGCGCGAAGGGTGCCGACGCCTTCCGGCACCGCGGTCGCGGCCACGCGGAGAAGCCAATGGACATTCTGTGGCTTCCGCACCTTTGCGAGGAGCGGATTGAGGCTTCCCTGGATCTGCTCCATCCGGCTCCTCAGTTCGGTGATCTCGAGGTACCGGTCCCCGGCCACGGGAACGAGGCCGTAGACGAAGCGGCCGAGAAGGCCCGTCCCGACGACGCAGACGAGGGATGTGTAGCAGAGGGTGGCCACCATGTTGTTCAGGCCGAACGCGGCGTGAAAGAGGATGACGAGCGGGCTCATGATGCCGACGAAGACATGGAACGTGAGCCAGTGCCGGATCGGCTTCCGCCCCTTCATCCGCCGCCAGTGCTTCCGGAGCGGGAGAAGAAAGTTCGACAGCATGACCATGGTCGCGACGACGCCGACGCCGTGCCCCCAGATCCCTCCTGACCGGAGAGCGTTGTGCAGCGGCGACTGAGCGCGGGCCGCCGGGGAGAGTCCGTAATAGTTCCGGCCCACGAACCAGAGGGCCGCGAGAATGAGAGCGCCGAGGAGGGTGAGCGCGGTCCCCAACCGGACCCGCTGACGCTCCTCGAGCGTCTCCTCGCTGAGAACCCGGGAGGCCGCCGCCGGCTTCTTCTTCGGCTTCTCGACCGCCTTCCCGACGTGACGCTGGATGCCGATCCCCAGACCCTTGAGGAACTCTGTCGGCAGAATTCCGCCGACATTGATGACGACGTAGTCGTTCTCGATCTCGGTTCTTGATCCGTTCACATCGAGAACCACCTTGTCGGGATGGATGGACACCACGTTCGAGGACATGATGGCCCTGATCTTCCCTTCGCTGATGAGCTTCTCGATGTTGTCCTTGTTGCGCTGCTTCGACCTTCCGAAGGCCGGATTCCGGTAGGAGATGCTGACCTCCGCCCCCTCCTGGCCGGCGACCATGTCAGCGATCTCGAGGGCCGAGTCTCCCCCTCCCACGACGAGCACCCTCTTCCCGGCGTACTGCTCGGGATGAAGGAGGAGGTAGGTCACCTTCGGCAGCTCTTCCCCCGGGACCCCCAGCTTCCGCGGCGTCCCCATCCGGCCGATGGCGAGGACGACTTTCTGACACCTGAAGTTCGCCTGGTCGGTCACGACCTCGAACCGGCCGTCGCTCCCCTCGATTCCGGTCACCTTGACGCCGTGCTGGATCTTGATGTCGGCCTTCTTGAGCGCTCCGGAGAACATTTCCAGGAGGTCCTCCTTCGAGATCAGCGGCCGGCCGAATTTCCCGAAGTACGGCAGATCGACCGTTTCGGTCATGACGAGCTTCTGGCGGGGATAGTTCGAGATCGTCCCGCCGAGGCTGCTCCCCTGGTCCAGGATGCGCAAGGTGAGCCCCGCCTCTTTCATGGCGAGCGCGGCCGCGATGCCGGATGGTCCGGCCCCTACGATGACGGCGCTCACCTGGTCCTGGCCGGGGGGTCCGAGAATGCTCTTGTAGCGCCGCCCCAGCTGCAGGCCCTGCCTCACGGCGTTCTTGATCAGTCCCATCCCCCCGAGCTCTCCGATGATGTGAACCCCCGGCCGGTTCGTCTCGAAGTACTCGTCGACCTCGGGAAGATCGACTCCCCTTTCGCTGGTGCCGAAGACGAGCCGGATCGCGTCAACGGGACACTCCAGAGCGCAGCGTGCGTGGCCGATGCAGTTGGCCGGGATGATCAAGGACGCCTTGCCGTCCACGATCCCCAGAATGTCCCCCTCCGGGCAGACCTTGATGCACGACAGGCTGCCGATGCACGTGTTCGGGTCGATGACCGGATGCAGCGTCGGCGGAATGTGGAGCTCCTGCTCGATCGAGCGGCGGAGAGTCTCCGTGTCCCTTGTCTCTCGCCGCGCGCGTCGGAGAACGAAGACGGAGACGCCCAGGACGACGAAAACCGCCGAAGCGACGAGGATCACCGAATCGGTCACCGGCATCTTCTCAGTCGACCGCCGCCGGAGTGTCTACGAATCGCTCGGGAAAAGCGACGCCGCGTTGTCGAAAAGGATCTTCCCCTTCGCGTCGTCGGGGAGCGGCAGAGCCAGAAACTCCTCGATGTTCCGGCGCATCGATCGGACCCCCATCGATGGCCAGTCCGTTCCCCAGAGGACGCGGGCGGCCACCTCGGGGAGCCGCGGGAGGACGGCGAGAAGCTTCGTCGGCGGGATCCCCGAGACGTCGAGCCAGACGTTCGGATGGCGCCGCACGAGGAACAGCGCGGTCTCGTACCAGAGCGGCCGGCCGGCGTGGCAGAGGACGATCTTGGTGCCGGGGAAGTCGACGGCCACGTCGTCGCACGGCATCGGGTCGGCGTAGACATTCCGGGCGCCCGGGAAGATGGAGGTGCCGGTGTGGATCAGGACGGGCCTCTTCGCCTCGCCGGCGAGCCGGTAGACCTCGGCGAGCGAGGGGCAGGAAGACCGGTAGGCGTTCGCCGCCAGCTCCATGTGGGGAGGGTGGATCTTGATCGCGCCGAGACGGTAATCGTCGAGAAGCCGCTTCATCTCCCCGGCCACGTCGTCCGTGTGGCGCGGGTGGATCCCCCCGACCGGCACCAGACGGTCCCTGTGCCCCTCCACGTAACGGGCGATCCAGGGGTTCACGCGCGCGGTGAGCCCCATGACCTCGGGGGAGACGGACGTGATGAGAGCAGCGCGGGCGATGCCGCCGGCGTCCATCACCTTCAGAAGCTCGTCCGCCGACCTCTCGATCCGTTCCACGAGGTCGAGGTCGTCCCGGCCGCTCATCAGGGCGCGGCGGGCCGCTTCCCTCAGCTGGTCGTTCGGGCCGACGTGGACGTGGGCGTCGAACACACGCAATTTTCTTCGCGACCCCCCACCGGATGATAGCCAAGCGCCCCCGCGCCGCCGGTGCTAAGCTGCTCTCCGGGGAGAAAGGGGATGATGGCGGCTCTGATGCGCACCCTCTTCCTGCCGCCGACCTTCCAGGACTCCGTCGAAGCCGGCCGGATCATCCTGCGCGACGGCTCGACGGCGCTCATCCGGCCCGCCGAGCCGGGCGATCGCGACGAGCTGCGGGAGTTCTTCCGCCAGCTCTCCCCCGAATCGAAGCGGCGCCGCTTCTTCTCGATCGCCGACCCGGCGGAAGCGCTTCTCGAGAGGCAGTGCGATTCGTCCAACCCCCGCGTCCAGCTGACGCTGATCGTCTGGCGGATCGTGGAGGGGATCTCGCGGATCATCGCGACCGCGTCGTACGTGGCTCGCGACGCCACGAGCGCCGAGGTCGCCTTCGCCGTCGATGACGAGTTCCAGGGGAAGGGTCTCGGGGGCCTCCTCCTGGAGCGCCTGGCCCTCATCGCAGCCCGTTACGGCTTCGTCCGCTTCTGGGCGGTGACGCGGCTCGAGAACCGGCTGATGCTCGACACCTTCCGGCAGGCGGGCTTTCCGCTCCACACCAAGATCGAGGACGA
>JBLMYG010000272.1:0-9128 GCA_050258155.1 Acidithiobacillales bacterium | reverse complement strand
TTGCGCTCCTCAAGGCGGGGCTCCCCGTCGTCGCCGGCTTCGAGATCCTTCTCGAGCGGCAGGAGAACCAGCGCTTCCGCGAGATCCTCTCCGACGTCAGGGAGAAGCTCGTCTCGGGCGTGGCGCTCTCCGACGCCTTCCTCTCCCACGGCGACATCTTCCCGCGGCTCTACGGGACCTCGCTCAAGGCGGGCGAGCGGTCGGGGGAGGTCGAGAAAGTCCTTCGGAGATACCTCGCCTACCAGAAGATCCTCGCCTCGGTGAAACGGCGGGTGGTCGGCGCTCTCGTCTACCCGGCCGTGCTGGTGGGGCTCTCCATCGGCCTCATCACCATCCTGATGACCTACGTCATTCCGAGGTTCACGGAGTTCTTCGCCGGCTTCGGGACCGAGCTCCCCCTCATCACACGGGTCGTCATCTCGATCGCGACCTTCTTCAAGTCGAACGTCCCCTTCGTCGCCCTTGCGCTCGCCGTCGGCTGGTGGTCCCTCGCCCGCTGGCGGCGGACGGACGCCGGGCAGCGCTCCGTCGACAGGTTCCTTCTCCGGATTCCGGTCATCGGAAAGATCCTTCACCAGTTCGCGCTGTCGCAGTTCTCGCGCTCGCTGGCGACGCTCGTCGGCGCGGGAACGCCGCTCGTGCCCGCCCTCGAGATCTCCTCGGGCGCCGTTGCGAACCGGAAGATCGCCGACGCCGTCCGGAACGTCGTCCCGAAGGT
Source organism: Acidithiobacillales bacterium (assembly GCA_050258155.1). Taxonomy (GTDB): domain Bacteria; phylum Acidobacteriota; class Thermoanaerobaculia; order UBA5066; family UBA5066; genus DAOMFB01. Next base: position 8,410 of record JBLMYG010000272.1, on the reverse strand, counting down.
GCGGGAGGGGGCCGAGCTCTGGCGCAGCCTCGAGGAGACGGGCGAGTTCACCTCGCTCTCGGTCGAGATGATCAAGGTCGGCGAGGCGACGGGCGCCCTGGAGGAGATGCTGACGAACGTCTCCGACTTCTACGACGAGTCGATCGAAGCCTCTCTCCAGCGCCTCGTCACCCTGATCGAGCCGGTCATCCTGATCGTCATGGGCGGTGTGATCGCGACGCTCCTCCTCTCGATCTACCTGCCGATGTTCTCCATCCTCTCCAACATCAGGGCCTGACCATGAGCCGAAGCGCCACCGCCTCCCCCCTGCCCCAGTTCCTCGACGCCGCCTCCGAGGAGACCCGCGCCCGCCAGACCGCGCAACGGCTCGGGCTGCCGTACGTGGATCTCTGGACGTTCCGGGTCGAGCCGGCGCTCTTCCGGGCCACGCCGCTCGACTGGATGCTCCGGTTCGAGTTCGTTCCCGAGCGGGAGGAGGACGGGGCCCTCGCGGTCGTCATGGCGGACCCCGGCGACGTCGTCAAGCGGGACGAGCTGGAGCACCTCCTCAAGAGGCCCTTGCGCGTGAAGGTCGGCTCGCGGGCCGCCCTTCAGGAGATCCTGCAGAAATCGGAGACGACCCAGCGCGTCCTCGAGGAGGCCACCGAGGACTTCCGGATGCAGGTCGTCCGCGAGGGCGAGGAGGGGGAGGAGGTCCTGACGATCGACCGGATCGCGGCGGACGCGAGCCCGATCATCAAACTCGTCGACTCGGTCGTCTTCAACGCCATCCAGCGCAGGGCGTCGGACATCCACATCGAGACCCAGGAGAACGTCGTCGTCATCAAGTACCGGATCGACGGCGTCCTCTACCCGGCGATGGAGCCGATCGACAAGAAGCACCACCAGACGATCATCAGCCGCATCAAGGTCATGTCGGAGCTCGACATCGCCGAGAAGCGGATCCCGCAGGACGGCCGCTTCAAGATCCGCGTCAAAGGGCGGACGATCGACTTCCGGGTGTCCATCATGCCGACCGTCCACGGCGAGGACGCCGTCATCCGGATCCTCGACAAGGAGTCGGCCAACGCCGAGTTCAGGAACCTTCGCCTCGACGTCCTCGGCATCGATCCCGAGACGACCCGCCGCCTCCGGAAGTTCATCCGCGAGCCATACGGAATGGTCCTCGTGACGGGCCCGACGGGCTCGGGCAAGACGACGACCCTCTACGCATGCCTCTCGGAGATCCAGTCGGTCGAGGACAAGATCATCACGATCGAGGATCCGGTCGAGTACCAGCTCCGCGGCGTCACCCAGATTCCGGTCAACGAGAAGAAGGGGCTCACCTTCGCGCGGGGCCTCCGGTCGATCCTTCGCCACGACCCCGACAAGGTCATGGTCGGCGAGATCCGCGACGAGGAGACGGCCCAGATCGCCGTTCAGGCAGCGCTGACGGGGCACCTCGTCTTCACGACCGTCCACGCGAACAACGTCGTGGACGTCCTCGGGCGCTTCCTCAACATGAAGGTGGAACTCTACAACTTCGTCTCGGCGCTGAACTGCGTCCTGGCGCAGCGCCTCGTCCGCCGGATCTGCCCCCACTGTCGCGTGGAGTTCGTCCCGACGCCCCGTCTTCTGGAGGAGTCGAGCCTCGACCCGGCGGCCCTCGCCGGCGTGACGCTCTACGAGGGGCGAGGCTGTCTCGAATGCAACGGCACCGGCTTCTTCGGCCGGATGGCGATCACGGAGCTCCTCGACCTCTCGGACCGGATCCGGGGCCTCATCCTCGACCGGCGTCCGGCCGCGGAGATCAAGAAGGCGGCCAAGGAGGAGGGGATGACCTTCCTCCGCGAGTCGGCCCTGGCCAAGGTCGTCGCCGGCCAGACGACGCTCCGCGAGATCAACAAGGTGACGTTCGTTGATTGAGGTCAGGAGCCTCCTCCGGCGGGCCCCCTGGCTCCGAACGAAACGTCCGGCGCATGCGTTCGTCCTGGGGCGGACGCGCCTCACGTACGTCGGCCCGGAGAAGTCGGGACGGTCCGTCTCCGGGACGCCTCCCGCCGTGCGCGCCGTCACGGCGTCGTTTCCGGAGGACGCGTTCACGCGAGAGGCGTCGGGAGCGCCGGTGGCCGGCCCGCCGGTCGTCGGCGCCGTTTCGCGCCTTCTCGCCGAGGCGGCGGTGAAGCTGCCCGCGGCCTCCCTGGTGGTTCCCGACGAGTTCGTCCGGGTTCTCGTGGTGGAGGTCGAGGAGCCCGAACGTCACGCGAGAGAGGTCGAGGAGATCCTGACCTGGAAGTACGGCCGGACCTTCGGCGAGCCGGTGCCGCCGCTTCGGCTGTCATGGCGGCCGGCGGGACCGGCCGCATCGGGGACCCGCGTCCTCGCTCTCGCTGTCCCCGAAGAGGCCGCCGCCTCCTGGGAGACGCCGTTCGAGAAGGCGGGCATCCGGATCGGTGCCGTGGAGATCGAGTCTCTCGCCGTCTCGTCGCTCGGCGCCGGCGCCATCGCCGGCGAGGGCTTGGTGGTCTGGGCCCATGGCGCGACTGCGACCGTGGCCCACTTCGAAAAGGGGAGCCTCCGCTTCCTTCGGGTCCGCTCCACGGCCGATGCCCTCGCAGGCCTGCAGGATCTGCGTCTGACGGCGTCCTACGTGGCTCCCGTCCGGCCGCCCGAGGCCCCGGCCGATGACGGCGATTCCCCGCTCGTCCGGATTCCGTGCGCAGCCGGTCCTGCGGGCTCCCCCGTCGTCGAGGCCCTGACGGCGTTCCGGGCCGAGCATGGCGGCCCGCCCGTCACCCCCCTTTCGCTCGCCGCCCTTCTGCCCGGGACACGGGTCGCGTCAGGGCGGGCGGAAGCGGCGGAGCTTCTCGCAGCGCTCGGCGCTATGGCGGGCGGGGACTGAAGAGATGGCTCAGGGTCTCAACCTCGCCCGGCGCCCGTTCATCGACAACCGGCCCGTCAACGTGGCAGCGGGGGTCCTGGCCGGGGGGGTCCTGATCCTCTCCTTCGTGAGCGTCCGGACGGTCTTCCGGTATCTCGACGGCTCGCGGAAGACGCGCGTCGCCATCGCCGGACTCCGGGACGAGATCTCCCGACTCGAGTCGTCCCGGCGGGCCACCGAGGCGCGCCTCTCGCAGTACGACGTCGAGGAGCTCAAGGCGGGCGCCGAGGACGCCAACCGGATCGCCCGCCGGCAGGCCTTCTCCTGGACACGCTTCCTCACACGGCTCGAGAAGACGCTGCCGTCCGACACGCGAATCGCCACGATCTCGGTCTCGAGCGCCGAGAAGGGCGACTCAAAGACCGGCAGCGGCAAGAACGAGCTTTTCTGGGTCGAGCTGACCCTCGTCTCGCGCGAGCCGGACGGACTCATCAAGGCCATCCGCTCCTTCTACGGCTCCCCCTGGTTCGACCGACCGGTGCCGCACGTGGAGGAGCGGGGCGACAAGCGCGCGCCCGAAGGGCGGCGGGTCCGGATCGGCGTCCTCTACCGTGATGTGGAGGCAACCTCGTGACGGGCCTCCTCGCGATCGCCCTCGGGAACGGGGCGGCCGGCCGGAAGCGCTCGCTCTGGCGGAGCCGGGCGGCGCTCTTCGCCCTTCTCGGGATCCTGCTCGTCGTCAGCGGGGCGGTCCTCGTCATCTACCGGCTCTTCTACGACGTACGCCTCGCCGCCCTCTCGGCGACGAGGGCGGAGCTGACGAGGCAGCGGGACGAGGCGAAGAGCGCGCTCGCCCGCGCGGAGGAGACCGAGAGGAAGCTCGCCGCGCTCAAGACGGGCCTCGACACCTTTTACAGCGAGACCCTCGGCAGCCGGAAGGAACGGCTCGCGCCCCTCATCGAGAGCGTCGACGAGATCACGAGGAAGGCCGGGTTCATGCCTCCGACCGTCAATTTCGCCGAGGACGCCGTCCCCGGCGCGGATCGCCTCGTCATGTCATTCCAGGTCGAGGGGCGCTATCCGGACGTCAAGCGGCTTCTCTGGGCGTTCGAGACCAGCCCGAAATTCCTCGTCCCGGAGCAGGTCCAGGTGAGGCTCGACCAGAACATACCGGACCTCCTGAAGGTGTCGCTCTCGGTCGCCCACTACTTCCACTCCGAGGGGCCGCACGCTTCGAGACGGGTCGCGAGAGCCGGCCCGGCCGCGGAGCCGGCCGCCGCCGCCCGCACCGCCCCCGCGAAGAAGGCGGCCCTCGAATGACGGGTCCCGCCCCGGCCACCGATCGTCCGGCGCAATCCCGCGGGCGGCTGCGGGTTCTCCTCATCGTCCTCGCGGGGGCCGTCGCCCTCGCGGCCCTGTCCCTCTGGCCTTCGGGCGAAGCGCCGTCCGAGACGCCTCTCCGGGGGAGCACGCGCCAGACCGCCGGGCGGGCCGTCGTCGATCCGCAGTCGGTCCCCACACTGGCTCTCGCGCCGGAGCGCGGCGCGATGGAGGCGGAGGTCGGACGCGACGTCTTCCGCTTCTACAACTCCCCGACCCCGACGCCGACCCGCGTCCCGACGCCGGCGCCGACGCCGATCCTTCCCGGCTCGCCGATCTTCGTCGGCCCCCTGCAGCCGACAGCGGTACCGACGCCCACACCCATCGTGCCGCCGCCCCTTCCCTTCAAGGCGATCGGGAAATTCGGGCCCCGGGACCGGCCGATCGTGACCCTCGAGGAGGGGTCCCGCCTGATCGTGGCCCGCGAGGGGGACGTCGTCGACGGGCGTTTCATCGTTCAGAAGATCAACCGCGAGTCGGTGGACTTCGCGTTCACCGGGCTGCCGCCAAGCGTCACCCGGCGCCTTCCGATCCCGCTCCCATGAGGTATCGACGAGGTCGCACCCGATGAAAACCGCTTCTTCGTGCCGCACCCGCCCGCCGGCTTTCGCCGTCGGCCTTCTCCTTCTCTCGACCGCTTCGTGCGTCACGTCCCGCGCCATGAGGGACGGGGAGGAAGCCGAGTCGCGCGAGCACTGGGACGTGGCCTACCTCGCCTACCAGAAGGCCTATCAGGAGGAGCCGAAGAATCTCCAGGCGAGGTCGGCCTACGAGCGCGTCCGGATGAAGGCGGCGCAGGTCCACTACGAGCGGGGAAAGGTCTATCACCAGTCCGGAGATCTCGATCAGGCGGCCCTCGAGCTGGAGCAGTCCGTCGCCCTCGACCCGACCAGCGACGCGGCGCAGCAGGAGTTCCGGATGGTCAAGGCGGCCATCGCGCGGCGCCAGCGCGAGGTCGCCGGGGCGACGCCGATCGAGGAGGCGAAGGCGAAGGCGCGAGGGGTGCGGGCGACTCCGCCGATGCTGAGCCCTTCGTCCGACAAGCCGATCGACGTCTCGTTTCCGCCCGACACGCCCATCAAGAAGATCTACCAGGCCCTCGCCGCCGCCGCCGGAATCAACGTCATCTTCGACCCGCAGCTGAAGGACGACCGCTTCACGCTCGACCTCCGCGGCATGACCTTCCAGAAGGCTCTCGAGGTCGCCATGCGGCAGGCGGGGCACTTCTACAAGGTCCTCGACGACAAGACGATCATCATCGCGCAGGACACGCAGCAGAACCGCCGGGAGTACGAAGACCTCGTCATCCAGACCTTCTTCCTCTCGAACGGTGACGTCAAGGACGTCTCGGCGATGGTCCGCGGCGTCCTCGACATGCGGCGCCTGCAGCCGGTCCCCCAGCTCAACGCCATCGTGATCCGGGACACGGCCGACAAGGTGGCCGTGGCCCAGAAGCTGATCGAGGTGAACGACAAGGCGAAGTCCGAGGTCGTCGTCGACGTCGAGCTCCTGCTGATGAGCCGGCGCGACATCATGGACCTCGGCATGCAGCTGTCCCAGTACGCGACGACGGTCTCGATCGTGGGCGCCGACGGAAAGCCGGTCTCCTCGCTCACGTGGGACCAGTTCAAGACCCTGACGACGAGCGACCTCTCCATCACCATCCCGAGCGTCACCTTCAACTTCCTGAAGAACAACACCGACGGACAGGTGCTCGCTAAGCCGCAGCTGCGGATCGCGGAGGGGGAGAAGGCGCAGCTCATCATCGGCGAAAAGCAGCCGATTCCCGTTTCGACCTACAACACCACGCAGTCGATCGGGCAGGTCGGCGTCGTGCCGATCACCTCCTTCCAGTACCAGGACGTCGGCATCAAGATGGAGATCGAGCCCCGTGTCCACCACAACAAGGAGGTGACGCTGAAGCTCATGCTGGAGATCTCGGCGATCAACGGCTACGCTCCCAACCCGGGCGGCTCCCCGATGCCGATCATCTCCACGCGGACGGTCACCTCGACGGTCCGGCTGAAGGACGGCGAGACGAACTTCCTCGCCGGCCTGATTCGCAAGGACAAGGCACAGAGCAAGGACAAGATCCCGTTCCTCTCCGACCTTCCCGTCGTCGGGCCCCTCTTCACCCACTACCACACCGACGACACGACGACGGACATCTTCATGACGCTGACGCCGCACATCGTCCGGCAGCCCCAGATCACCCCGGACGACCTGGAGCCGATCTGGGTCGGTACGGAGAACAACGTCTCCTACTCGGGGCTCGGCACGAGGATCGAATCGCCCTCCGCGACAGGCTCGCCGTTCATGGCCACGCCGCCCACGCGCGAGGTGCGCCCTGCCGCACCCGGTCTCAGGGGGCCGGGCTCTCCCCTGCCGTTCGGACAGGGATCGGGGCCGAGCAACATCTTCCAGCAGTCGACGCCTCAGCCGACGACGCCGCAGCAGCCGGTCCAGGTCCCGCAGCCGGCCGTGCCCGGGCCGGGGACGTCGACGCCCTCGCCCTCGAAACAGCCCGGCGGGTCGGCCTCCGCCGCTCCCGAGACGTCCTCCGAAAGCGCCTCGGCCGCGGGGAGCACGCCGGCGTCGGCCGCCGTCCCGCCGGCCGCGGCAGCGGTCGCGGTCGCGGGGGACGCATCGACGTCCCCCTCGTTCCGGCTGGAATCGTCCGCAGCCACGATCGCCCCCGGTGAAACGGCCACCGTTTCCCTCGTCGGCGAGGCGGGCCTGTACGACACACGGCTCTTCGAGGTCAACATCGCCTGGGACCCGTCCGTCGTGGAGGTGACCCGAATCGTTCCCGGGTCCTGGAGCGACGCCAGCGGGGCGGAGGTGATCCGCTTCGATGCAGAGAAGTCGCCCGGCCGCGCCTGGATCCAGATGCTCCGGCGCGACGGGTCGTGGGGAATGCCCGAAGGCCCGCTCGCCCGCCTCGAGATCCGGGCCAAGGGGGGCGGGACCGCTCTGCTGCGCGCAGCGGCCGGCAGCGCCGTGACCCGGCGGGGGACGTTGGCCCCGGTCGTCCTCCCGGCGGCGGTCACCGTGGCAGGAAAGGTGTGAGGCCTTCCGGCATGTTCCGCTCCCGGTCCCGCGGCTACTCCCTGACCGAGATGGTAATGGTGGTGGCCGTCATCCTGATCCTGACCGCGGCCATCGTCCCGATCACGCGCCTCGGAGTCCAGCGCCAGCGGGAGATGGAGCTGCGCGAGGACCTCAGGGTCATGCGAAGCGCCATCGACGACTTCAAGCGTCTCTCCGACCAGGGCCTGATTCCGATCGAGATCGACACGGAAGGCTACCCGAAGAGCCTCGAGGTCCTCGTGAAAGGCGTGCAGCTCGTTGGCCAGGTCAGCAAGACGAGGAGGTTCCTCCGCAAGATCCCGATCGATCCGATGACGGCGAAGGCCGAGTGGGGACTCCGCAGCTATCAGGACGAGCCGAACTCCACGTCGTGGGGAGGACAGAACGTCTACGACGTCTACTCCCTGTCGGACAAAACGGCGCTCGACAAGACGAAGTATAAGGACTGGTGAGATGGGACGCCGGCGCCGGGGATTCACGCTCATCGAGCTTCTCGTGGTGATGGCCATCATCGGGATCCTCACGGCCATCGCTCTCCCCAACCTCGCCAAGACCCCGATCCGCGCCCGGGAGGCGGCTCTGCGGCAGGATCTCTACACCTTTCGGACCTGTATCGACCAGTACTTCGCCGACAAGGGGCGCTACCCCGAGTCGCTCCAGGCGCTGGTCACCGAACGCTACATCCGGAAGGTCCCCGTCGATCCCTTCACCAAGTCGGCCGATACGTGGCAGGTCACGATGGAGGAGCCGGACGCCTCCGACACCTCCTCCGAGCATCCGCCGGGCATCGTCGACGTCACGTCCGGCTCGAAGGCGATCGCTCTGGACGGGACCGCCTACAACACTTGGTAATGGCAGGGGGGACGCGGCTCGGAGTAGCGATGGGAGAGGCCGGGTTCGTCCCCCCGACAAAGGGGCCCCAACCCCTTTGTCCCCCCCGAGCGCGCTCGAGGTCGCGCGGTTACACACTGGTGTTTCTCATGGTCGCGATGACCGTGGCGTCGGTTCTCATCGCGGCCATGCTCCCGCTCATCTCGACGGAGGTGCAGCGCGACAAGGAGGAGGAGCTGATCTTTCGCG
>JBLMYG010000271.1:0-8449 GCA_050258155.1 Acidithiobacillales bacterium | reverse complement strand
GTCACGTCGAGCCGCTGCCGCCACACCGTCATCCGGTGCATCTCGGCGCGGTAGAGGTGCACCATCGAGGTGGCGAAGCCGTCGGGAGCCGCAGACGGCCCCGCCGACCCGGAAACCTTCGCGGGAGCGGCGGCGGGAATCACGTCCTCAAATGCTAGCACCGCCGAGGTCAGCGCTTGCGGCCTGCCGGCACCGAAGGTGTGGACGTCATCTCTGAAAAGGGAATGTCGAGGACAGGGTACGCGCGCCAGTCCTTCCAGTCGAAGTGCCACCATTCCCACGGGTAGACGAAGAAGCCTTCCCTTTCCATCGCGCTGCGCAGAATGTCGCGCCGCTTCAGGTCCTCCTTCGGCCCCTCCTCGTACGTCACGTACGAGCGCTTCGACATCTCGTCGTAGGGGCCGCCCATGTCCGCCTCCTTTCCGGTGCGGAGGTCATAGAGCGTCAGGTCGACCGCACCGCCCCGGTTGTGGCGCGAGCCTGACCTGGGGTCGGCGACGAAGATCCTCTTGCCCACCGGCGTCAGGTCCCAGAACTCCTTCGTCACCCGCCAGGGCCGGTAGCCGTCGAAGACGAGGAGTCCGTACCCCTTCTCCTTCAGCGCCCGGCTGACCCGCGCGAGCGCCTCCGCGGCCGGCCGCTGGAGGAATGCCCGAGCCTCCGGATAGAACGGCCGTCCGAACTCGTTCCGTGCGCTCGCATACCGGATGTCGAGCCGGATCGTCGGGTCGAGGGTGACGATCTCCACCAGGTCCGGCTTCCGGAACGGACCGGGCTCCTTCGGAGGCCCGTCCAGAGCGAGGAGCGAGAGAGGAACGAGAAGGGCAGCGAGCGGGGCGGTCCGCATGAGACGCGAGCTTATCTCCTGCTACGCTTCCGACGAGTGAAGCCCGTCATCCGGATCGCCGCGCACCGCGAGGAGGCTGCGACCGCGGAGGATGCGTTGCTACGGCGGCTCTCCTCGATTCGTCCGCTCCCTCACGAGGCGGTCTCGGCCGTCTACATGGTCGTCGGGATCCTCGCGCTCGAGCGGCTGCCCGTCACCTACCCGCGGTCGGCGATCCTCCTCGCCTTCGCGGACAAGGTCGCCTTCGTGGGTGGCCTGGCCCTCGTCGCGATCGCCGCCCGTCGTCTTCTTTTCCGGCGCGCCGAAGGGAGGCCGGACCCGACGCCCGTCCGCCTGGAAAGTCTCATCGTTCTCCGGAGCGTGCTCTGCCTCCTCCCCGTCCTGTCGCTGCACTTCCTCATAAAGAGCTTCATCCACCTTCTGAACCCGAGGATGTGGGACCTGTCGCTCCTCCAATGGGACCGGTTTTTCTTCCTGGGGCTCAGCCCCAGCCTCTTCTTCACGGGGCTCTTCAACCAGCCCTCCTTCCTGCACGCCATCGACATCGTCTACTCCTTTCTCTACGCCCTGATCGTCGTCGGCTCGTGCGGGGCCTTTCTCTCGCTCCTTCCGCCGGCCCGCCGCCTCGCCTTCACGGCCGCCTGGGCGTTCCTCTGGATCGCGGGGTCGCTCCTCTACGTCGCGCTCCCGAGCTGGGGTCCGGTGTTCGTCGTCCCGCAGATCTTCGAAGGAGTCCTGCAGAAGATGCCGGAGACGGTGGGCGTCCAGTCGGTCCTCTTCCGGGAGATCGCGTCTCTCGTGGCGCATCCCTACAGCGAGCGGCTGGTCCGTTTCGGGTCGGTCGCGGCGTTCCCGAGCCTTCACCTCGGCGCGATCACCGTGATCACCCTGGCGAGCCGGGGCGTCTCCCGGACCTGGTTCGTCCTCAACGGCCTCTTCGTCCTCCTGATGCTGATCGGATCGGTCGTCACGGGCTATCACTACCTGGTCGACGGCTGGGCGGGAATCCTCCTCGGGCTCGGCGTCTGGAAGGCGGGGCGCCTCCTGACGAGAAAGTGGGAGCCGGGCGCCCGGCCGCTGCCGTCGGGCCCGGGAAGGGCGGAAGAGACGTCATGACGACCTTCGCTTCGGCCGCGCGGGACGTCCGATGAAGCTGATCATCCAGATACCGGCCTGGGACGAGAGCGAGCAGATTGCGGCAGCGCTTGCCGAGCTGCCGAGGAGCCTGCCGGGCTTCGACACGGTCGAGACCCTCGTCGTGGATGACGGATCGACGGACGGGACGGCCGAGGCGGCCCGGAAGGGAGGAGCCGATCACGTCGTCCGCCTCGCGGTTCATCGCGGCCTCGCCGCCGCCTGGCGGTCGGGCCTCGATGCCGCCCTCCGGCTCGGCGCGGACGTCATCGTCTCGACCGACGCCGACCGCCAGTACGCCGCGAGCGACATCACGGCGCTCGTCGGTCCGATCCTCCGCGGCGAGGCCGAGATCGTCGTCGGCGACCGGGGTGTCGCCACGAAGCCGGACTTCTCGGCCGGGAAGCGCCTCGCCCAGCGGATCGGCTCGTGGGTCGTCCGCCGCGCCTCCGGTGCGGAGGTGCCGGACGCCGCCTCCGGCTTCCGGGCCCTCACGAGGGACGCGGCGCTCAAGCTGAACGTCTTCTCGAGGATGACCTACACGATCGAGACGCTGATCCAGGCCGGGAACAAGCAGATGAGGGTGGCCGCCGTCCGGGTCGGGACGAACCCTTCCGTCCGCCCTTCCCGGCTGATCCGCGGCGTCTGGCGGTACGTCGCCGTGCAGGGCGCCAACATCGTCCGGATCTCGGCCCTTTACAAGCCGCTCCCCGTCTTCTTCGGCCTCGCCGTCGTCCAGTTCCTCGCCGCGCTCGCCCTCGTCGCCCGCTACGTCTGGTTCGTCGCGACGGGACAGAACCCGGCCGGGCACGTCCAGTCGCTCCTTCTCGCGGCGGCCCTCGGCATCGCCGCGCTCCTCGCGTTCCTGATCGGCCTCGTCGCCGACCTGATCTCGATCAACCGGACCCTTCTCGAGGAGCTGGTCCTCGAGTCCCGCCGTCGCGAGGCGGACGGCGCCTCGCGGAAGGACGGCGAAGGAGGGTGAGAGGACTCAACCTTTCCAGGGGCCGCCGAGCATGTTCGAGGCGGGGGCGAGGAGGAACTTCTTCCGCTTCCGCGCCCGCTCCGGGAAGCGCTTGGCGACCTCGCGCGCGAAGCTCGCCCTCACGCGGGCGAGGAGCTGTCCGGCGGAGTAGTGGAGCGGGTAGATCCGGCGTCCCATCAGGAAGGCGCGGACGAAGAAGTACATCAGGAAGTAGAGCTTCGTCCAGGGACGCCGGACGAGGTGCTGCACCGCGAAGTTCCTGAGGCGGGGGAAGACGAGGAGCACGGGCCCGAGATAGGAGACGTTCAGCTGCTCCATCTTTTCCTGCTCGCTGAAGCAGCTGAAGGGGGAGCCCGACTGGAACGACTCGTTGAGCTTCTCGAAGTCGCCGTCGAAGGCTCCCGTGTCGATGACGTACTGCGTGATCGGCGCCCCGGGGAAGGGATAGAGGGTTGCGAACTCCCCCGCCGAGACCCGGCAGGTCACGTTGATGTCGAGCGACTCCAGCTCGTAGTCGAGGTCCGTGTGCCTGAGGCCGAGTGCCCGGAGCTTCTCCGTCACCTCCTCCCGGACGCGCGGCGAGGCCGCCCTCTGTCCGGAGAGGGATGCGCGCATCTCCTCCGTCGGGATCCGGAAGTGCTCCTCGAGATGCGTGAGGAGCTCCGCCGCCTTCAGACCGAACTCCGGATCGTCGGCCGCCGGAATGAGGGGGCTGGGCACGGCGAGGATCGTGTTGGAGAAGGTGTGGACGCCGCGCTTCCGGCAGTAGTCGAAGGCGAAGCGGATGTCCTCCTCGGACATGCCCCGCTTCATGACGTGCTTCCGGATGAAGTCGCTGCCCGACTCGATCGACATGTAGATCGAGTGGAGGCCCGCCGCCTTCAGGACGTCGACGATCTCCGGGCTCCTCCGGACGAGGTCGCAGCGGGTCAGGCAGTGGAAGGGGCGCCCGACCGCCTTCGGGTACTTCTCCGCGAACTCGAGGAGCCAGTCGTCGGCGCGGAAGACGAAGATGTCGTCGTTGAACTTGACGAACTGCGTCGGGTAGCGGCGCACCAGATCCGAAAGCTCGGCGAGAAGACGGTCGACCGAGTAGCGGTTGATCGTCTTCCCCTTCCCCTTGTACATCTGGTTGAAGCGGGCGTTGAAGCAGTAGGTGCAGGGGTAGGGGCAGCCCCGGGAGGCGATGTGCGTCCGCATGCCGAAGAAGCGGAGCTGCGTCTTGTCGTAGACGATGTCGCGGTCGAGATAGGGCAGGTCGTCGAGGAAGTTGGTCCGCTCGCCAAGCTGGATCGTGCCGTCGGCTTTCCGGTTCGTCCGCGTGACCATGCCCGGGATCACGTCGGGCGACTCGTTTTTCGAGAGGGCGCGGAGGAGAGCCGGCCACGACTGGTCCGCCTCCCCCACCGCCATGTAGTCGAGGCGGGTCTCCTCGACGGGGAGGATCTCGCGCCGTTTCCCGTCGCCGTTCACCTTGGGCCGAAGCTCCTCCCCTTCGAGCCTCATCCGCTGGTAGTTGAAGGTCGGGTGGGGGCCTCCCATGATCGAGACGAGCCGGTCTCCCCAGGCGGAGCGCACCTCGCGGTTGACCTTGAAGAAGGTGTTGCTTTCCCCCGTCTTCGCGCTGTAAGCGATGATGTCGGGGCGGATCGACCGGAGGTCCCTGTCGAGGTCGCCGTGCTCGAGGACGTTCAGAAAGGTCTCGTGCCCTTCCTCCTTCGCGAGGGCCGAGAGGAGCTGGATGTTCAGCGGGTCGATGTTCTCTTCCCGGATCATCACGAACAGGATCTTCACGCGCGGGCGCTCCTCCGGGGCCGGGCCCCATTCCTGAGACGATTTCTCATTCTAGGCCTCGCGGTCCCTTCCAGGGAAGCGGGACCGCCTCCGCTATTCTCCACCGGTTGACGGAATTCCCGCGCCCCGGTGGACGGCTCGCCACCCGCGCCCTCGGGCTCGCCGCCTTCGTGGTTCTGGCCGGCTTCGCCGTTCTGATCGTCCGGGAGGCGCCTTCGGGAGCGCTCCCGAGGCTGCGCGAAGCCCGCCCCCTCCTCCTCGCGGCCGGAGCGCTCGTCTACGCCGCGGCCTTCTCCCTCCGGGGTCTCCGCCTGAACCTTCTCCTGCCGCCGGGCGAACGGCTCTCGGGTGCGCGCGCCGGGACCCTGTCGGCGTCGGCGCTCTTCCTCGTCCAGGTCATCCCGTTCCGTGGCGGCGAGCTCGCCACGTGGGCGGCCTACCGAGCGGCCCTGAGGACGGGCTGGATCCGCTCGGGCGCCGTTTTCGCCGTGGCCAAGCTCGTCGACACCGCGGTCCTCATCCTCGTCGGCCTCGCCGGGGGGGCGCTCGTGGCGCTCCGGGGGCGCTCGCCCGCCTTCGGCGCGGCGGCGGCACTCGCCTTCGTCGCGGGGGCCGCGGCTCTCCTTCTCGTCCCGAGGCTGGCGAGTGCCGGAGCCTTCCGCCTCGCCGGCCGGTTTCCTGAGGGGACGCGCCGGCGGCGGCTGGTCACGGAGATCGGCGAAGCCCTTCGCGTCGCGCACGAGCGGCCGCGCGACTACCTCGCTTCCGTCGCGGCCGCGACCGGATGCTCGGTCATCCAGGTCGGAGCCCTCTGGCTGATGCTCGCCGGCTTCCGCGTCGCCGCCTCTCCCGGCGCCGTCGCGCTCGCCGTCTTCTCCGCGGCGCTGGTTTCTTCGACGATCCCGTCGCCCGTGGGGACCTTCGGCTCGGCCGAGTCGGGCTTCACGGCTGCCCTCGCCCTCGAGGGCGTGCCGATCCCACTCGGCTTCGTCACGGCGGCCCTTCTCCACCTCCTCTCCACCGCCACCGCCGGCCTCGTCGGCCTCCCATTCCTTCTCGGAGAGGCGGGACGGCACCTGAGGGACGCCCCGCCGCGCTGAGGCGTCCGCTTCCTTCAGTTTCCGACGGACTTCTCGTATCGTCGTGCGCTCGTAAGGAGGTCCGATGAGCTTCTCCCGTCTCCTGGTACTGGCCCTGCCCGTTCTCGCCCTTTCTGTTTCCGCGGTCGCCGCGGGCCCGGCGACCCCGACGCCGGCCGCCGCCACCCCGCAGCCGCTCGACCTCGCGAACCTCGACCTCGCCGCGAAGCCGTGCGCCGACTTCTTCGAGTACGCCGACGGCGGCTGGCTGAAGGCGAACACGATCCCGGCCGACAAAGGGCGCTGGGGTGCCTTCGAGGAGGTCATCGAGCGGAACCGGGCCATCCTCAAGGCGATCCTCGAGGAGACTTCCGCGAAGACCGACTGGCCGACGGGGAGCATCCGCCAGAAGGTCGGGGACTTTTTCGCCTCCGGCATGGACGAGGACGCGATCGAGAAGGCGGGAACGGCACCGCTCGCACCGTGGCTCGCCAAGGTGGACGCGCTGAAATCGAAGGACGACCTGCCGGCGCTCCTGGCGTCGTTCCACGCGCGCGGGCTTCCCGAGGGCTTCAACCTCTTCGTCCTGCAGGACCAGAAGGAGTCGAACCGGTACATCCCGGTCATGGGCCAGGGCGGGCTCGGTCTTCCCGACCGCGACTACTACCTCAAGGACGACCCGAAGTCGAAGGAGATCCGGGAGAAGTACGCCCTCCACGTCGCGAGGACGTTCCAGCTCCTCGGCGAAGAGGCCGCGGCGGCGAAGAAGAAAGCCGATGCCGTCATCGCCTTCGAGACGAAGCTCGCGAAAGCCTCCCGGACCCGCGTGGAGCTCCGCGACCCCGAGAAGAACTACAACAGGAAGACCATCGCGGAGCTCGGGAAGGAAGCCCTCGGCTTCGACTGGAAGGGATACCTTGCCGCCGTCGGCATTCCCGAGAAGCAGGACCTGAACGTCCGCCAGCCCGAGTTCTTCGCGGCCTTCGCGGAGATGGCCGGGAGCGAGCCGCTCGAGACGTGGAAGACCTATCTGAAGTGGCATCTCCTCCGGACGTCCGCGAGCCTCCTGCCGAAGCGATTCGACCAGGAGGCGTTCGCCTTCTACGGCACGACGCTCCGCGGCGTCCCGAAGCAGGAGGAGCGGTGGAAGCGCGTCCTCGCCGTGACCGACGGGGAGATCGGCGAGGCGCTGGGGCAGCTCTACGTCGAGAAGGCCTTCAGCCCCAAGTCGAAGAAGCGGATGCTGCAGCTCGTCGAGAACCTCAGGGCCGCTCTCAGGGAGCGGATCGAGGCCCTCCCCTGGATGGGCCCCGAGACGAAGAAGGCCGCCCTCGCGAAGCTCGCCGCCTTCGGCGTGAAGATCGGCTACCCCGACACGTGGCGCGACTACTCCAAGCTGGAGATCACGCGGGGCTCTTACTTCGAGAACGTCCTTCGAGCGGACGCCTTCGAGGCGAAGCGGGACCTCGACAAGCTCGGAAAGCCGGTCGACCGGACCGAGTGGGGGATGACGCCGCCGACGGTCAACGCCTACTACAGCCCGACGATGAACGAGATCGTCTTCCCCGCGGGCATCCTGCAGCCCCCGTTCTTCTACGCCGAGGCCGACGACGCGGTGAACTACGGGGGGATCGGGGGCGTCATCGGCCACGAGATGACGCACGGCTTCGACGACGCCGGCAGCAGGTACGATGCGAACGGCAACCTGAAGAACTGGTGGTCGCCGGACGACCGGAAGGCATACGAGGCCCGGACGGCTCTCATGGTGAAGCAGTTCGACGCCTACCAGCCGCTTCCCGACCAATCCATCAACGGCAAGCTGACGCTGGGCGAGAACATCGCGGACCTCGGCGGGCTCAAGGTCGCTTACGCGGCTCTCGCGAAGGCGATCGGAGCGGACCCGGTGACGGCCCCACCGGTCGAGGGCTTCACGCCGGCCCAGCGCTTCTTCCTGAGCTGGGCCACCGTCTGGCGGAACCGGACCCGGGACGAGACGCTCCGCGTCAACCTCAACACCGACCCGCACAGCCCGGGGAAATACCGGGTCCTCGGGCCTCTCTCGAATCTCCCGGAGTTCCGGGCCGCCTTCGGCTGCGGCGCCGGGCAGCCGATGGTCCGGCCGGAGGCCGAGAGGCCGAGCATCTGGTAGCGATCGTCAGAGATTCACCGGCCGCAGGAGTGACGTCCGGAGGCGGTCAGCCCGTGCCGCCCTCTTTCGGCGAGCCCCGCGGAGCGACGTACGTCAGGGTGTGGTGCGCGAGGAGCTGACCGTTCGGCGACACGCACTCGGCGGTGCCGAAAGCGGTCCGACGTCGAATGCTGAGAACGACGGCCTTGCAGGTGAAGCCCTCGGCCCGGGCACTCTCGATGAATTGCGTCTGCATGTGGCTCGTGACCGAGGGGTCGTCGAGGCCGCGGAGGGTCTTGATGGCCAGCCACATCGCCACGTCGGCCGCGGTCATGAAGACCTGTCCGCTGACGATGCCGCCCGGACGTTCGAAGTGAGGGAGATGAGGGACCTCGAGCGTGCAGGAGCCCGGCGCCACCGCTGTCACGATGAATCCATAGGCCTTCGTGAAGGCGGTGTCGTGGGAGAGGAGCTGCTGAAGC
>JBLMYG010000270.1:0-2703 GCA_050258155.1 Acidithiobacillales bacterium | reverse complement strand
GGAGATCGTCGCCCCCGCGAGCGGACCGCTCCGGAAGGTCCTCGACCGCCTCCGCGTCTCGCGGCCGCAGAGAAAGCTCGTCGCGAATGTGACGGGCGAGCTTTACCCGGAGACACCCGACGGCATCAAGGAGATCCTCCAGCGGCAGATCGCCTCCCCCGTCCAGTGGGTGAAAGGGCTCGAGACCCTCTGGGCCGAAGGAGCCCGGACCTTCGTCGAGGTGGGGCCGAAGCGGGCCCTGAAGGGCTTCGTCGACGACGTTCTCGAGGGAAGGCCCGGGCTCGTCTCGCTCTTCACGAACGCCCCGAAGCCGGGGGACGTCCCGGCATTCAACCATGCCCTTTGCGGCCTCTGGGCGGCAGGCTATGCACGACCGGCGGAGACGGAGATCCGGCTCTACGGCCAGGAGGCTGAGACCGCCGCGCGCGCCATGCCCGCCGCGGCCGCCGACTCAGGAGACGTCGTGACACAGATCGAGGAACTCAAGTCGCTCCTCTCGCAGGCCCTCCGCCAGCTCGCACCCGCCGCGCGGCCACACGACCGGAACGAAGCCCCGGCTGGTTCGATCGTCGTCAGCGGCACCGGCCTCGGCCTTCCCGGAGCCGAGAAGCCGGTCATGGATCCGGCCAACGCCGAGCGGATCCTCCGGGGCGAGCAGTTCGTGGACCTCCTTCCCGAGCGCTTCCGGAAGGCGATGCGCGACAAGCGCGTTACGCGCATCGTGAAGGGCGAGGACGGGAGCGGGCGCTTCGAGGCGATCGAGAGCACCGACGACGTCATCAAGCTGGCGGCGCGTCCCGGCCCCTTCGACGTCGCCGCCGAGTACGGCCTCCCCGAGAAGCTGGTGGAGGCGCTCGACATGACGACGCAGCTCGCCATGGCGGCGGGCCTCGACGCCCTTCGCGAGGCCGGGATCCCCCTCGTCCAGACCTGGAAGCGGACGACGACGGGGAGGCATCTCCCCGACCGGTGGCTCCTGCCCGAGCCGCTCCGTGACGAGACCGGCGTCATCTTCGCCTGCGCCTTCCCCGGGCTCAACCGCTTCGCCGACGAGCTGACCCGCTATTACGAGGACGAGGCCCGGCGGCGGGAGAGGGCGAATCTCGCCGACCTCCTCCGTTTCGCAGCGGACGACGGGACCGCAGCGGAGATCCGCCGCCGGCTGGAGGCCCTGGACGACGAGATCTCGCGAGAGCCTTACGCCTTTGACCGCCGCTTCCTCTTCCGCGTTCTTTCCATGGGGCACAGCCAGTTCGCGGAGTACGTCGGCGCTCGCGGACCCAACACGCAGGTCAATGCCGCCTGCGCCTCGACGGCGCAGGCGATCGCCATCGCCGAGGACTGGATCCGGTCGGGGCGCTGTCGCCGGGTCCTCGTCATCGGCGCCGACGACGTGACGAGCGAGCGGCTCCTCCCCTGGATCGGCGCCGGATTCCTCGCCACGGGGGCCGCCGCGATCGACGACCGGGTCGAGGAGGCGGCCCTCCCGTTCGACCGGCGCCGCCACGGCCTGCTCGTCGGGATGGGCGCCTGCGCCCTCGTGGTGGAGTCGCAGGACGCCGTCGAGGAGCGCGGGATGCGCGGCCTCGTGGAGCTCCTCTCGAGCGAGACGCGGAACAGCGCCTTCCACGGAACCCGCCTCGACGTGGACCACATCTCGCAGGTCGTCGAGAGCCTCGTCGTCAGCGCCGAGCGCCGATTCGGCCTCGACCGGCGCGCGATCGCCGGCCGGACCGTCTTCATGTCGCACGAGACGTTCACGCCGGCGCGCGGCGGGAGCGCCTCGGCAGAGGTCGCCGCGCTCCGCCGCGTCTTCGGCCCCGCGGCGGGGCAGATCGTCGTCGCGAACACGAAGGGCTTCACGGGCCACCCGATGGGCGTCGGGATCGAGGACGTCATCGCCGTGAAGATCCTCGAGCACGGGATCGTCCCCCCTGTCCCGAACTTCCGCGAAGTCGATCCGGAGCTCGGCCCGCTGAACCTCTCGCGGGGCGGGCGGTATCCCGTCGCCTACGCGCTTCACCTCGCCGCCGGCTTCGGCTCGCAGATCTCCCTCACCTTCACGAGGAGGATTCCCGGGCCGCTCGACCGGATCGACGACAAGGCGCTCTATCGCCGCTGGCTGGCCGAGGCTTCCGGCGACGACGCGGCCGAGCTGGAGGTGGTGAAGCGAAACCTTCGCGTGACCTCGAAGGGGGTCCCTGCCCGGCCCCCCGCGGCGAGCCGCTGGGTCTGGGGAACCGGCCCGGTCAAGCGCGCTCCCGCCCCGACCACAGGTTCCACCGAAAGTCTTCCGGCACCGGCGCCTGCGGCGCCGGTGAGAGAGAGCCCGGCGCCCGCGCCTTCGGCGCGGTCGAGCTTCGAAAGGAAAGAGGAAGCACCGGTCGCCGCAGCAGCACCGGCGTCCGCACTTTCTCCAAAGTCTCCCTCTCTTGCCTTCGAAGAGAAGGTGCTGGTCGCCCCTGCGCCGGCCTCACAGGCATCGGCCCCCGCCCCGCCGAAGGCGGTCCCCCTGAAAGAAGAAGTCCCGGCCGCACCTGCGCCGCTCTCACCGGCATCGGACGACGTCGTCCAGAAGGTCCTCGCCATCGTGGCCGAGAAGACCGGCTATCCCCCCGAGATGCTCGAGCTGGACCTCGACCTCGAGGCCGACCTCGGCGTCGACACCGTCAAGCAGGCCGAGACCTTCGCCGCTGTCCGAGA
>JBLMYG010000269.1:0-7344 GCA_050258155.1 Acidithiobacillales bacterium | reverse complement strand
CTTCTTAAGCTTCTCGCGAATGTTGGCCCGGACCTCGCCCGCGGTCAGGGCGGCGAGGACGCGCAGCGACAGCGGCTCGTAGCCCGGCGCCGAGAGGACGACGTCGTGGACAGCAGGCCTGTCGAGGGGGAGCTCTTGCGACCTCCAGTTCGAGGCCGGCCCCAGGGCCTTGCCGTCGAGGGTGACGGTCGCCTCGGGAGGCTCGATGTCGAAGACGGCTCCGCCGACCGTCCGGTATTGCGGTCTCCCGAACGCTCCGGTCGGACCGGGTGGTCCCTGACCGACCCCCTTCTTCATGTCGAGCTGTACCTCGACCTTGTCGTCCCGGGCCTCGGGGGAGACGTCGAACCCCACGATGAGGTCGCTGTAGCCGGGATATGCGAAGCGGATCCTGTGCTTTTCCGTGCCGTGGAAGAAGAGGAGAGCACCACCGCCAGCCCCGTCCCAGTCGTCACAGATGCCGATGTACTTCCCGTCGAGAAAGACGCGCGCCTGGATCGGCGACACGTTCAGCTTGACGATCCGCTTGACCGCATACGTGGCCTCGGGCTTCGGCGGCAGCGTCGGCGTCGGGGGCGCCGTCGCCACGGCCGTCGGAGTGGCCTTCCTCACAGCGGTCGGCGTCGGGGCCGGAGGCACCGTCCACTTCGCCTTCGGGGGCTTTCGACCGGCCTGGGATGGAGACGGCTCCGCCGCCGGCGTCCCGGCCGCGAGGGGTGAAGGGGCTGCCGCCTCGGACGTCGAGGGTGCAGTCGCCGACAGGGGTACGACGGCCGCCGGAGAGGGCGCGGGACCCTCCTCGAGCTTGACCGCTTCCCGTGGCGAGCCGAGCCGGCTCAGGAGAACCCCGACAGCCGCGAGGACGGCGACGCCGCCCACGACGACGAGGATCGGGCCGAGACGCACCGGCTTCTTCTTCGCCGCGGCGGCCATGGCGGCCGCCTGCTTCGCCGCCTCGGCCATTCGCTGGCCGGTCGTGAGCGTCGGCGATTCCGCATCGATGGCCGGCGAAGGCTGCGTCGGCTGATCCCCGTCGCGCGCCTCGGCGCGGAGCACGCCCGCGCGGCTGCCGTCGACGCTCCCCGTCCGCGCCACCGGGGCTTCGCCGAGGGCGGCGCGGAGGTCCTGCGCCAGCTCCCTCGCCGTGGTGTAGCGGTCCTCGCGCTTCTTCGCGAGACATTTCTTCACGATCGGCGAGAACTCGGGGGAGAGATCGACGCGAATTTGCGACGGGTCGGGCGGCTCCTCGTGAAGGATCTGGTAGACGAGCGTCGTCAGGGTGTCGGCGGGGAACGGCTTCCGGAGCGTCAGCGCCTGATAGAGAACGACCCCGAGGGAGAAGATGTCGGTCCGCGCGTCGAGCTTCTCCCCCTTGATCTGCTCGGGCGACATGTACGCCGGCGAGCCAACCATCTGTCCGGTGGACGTCAGGTCGGAGTCTCCCGTCAGGAGCTTCCCGATGCCGAAATCGGTCACCTTCGCGTCGAGATGCGGCGTCAGGAGGATGTTCGCCGGCTTGACGTCCCGATGGAGGACTCCCTTCTCGTGGGCGTGTCCCAGCGCCTCCGCCACCTCCGCGACGACCCGGATCCGGTCGTTCAGCGAGAGGGAGTCGGGGTCGGTCAGACGCTGCGAGAGGCTGCCGCCGGGCACGTACTCCATGGCGAGGTAGAGCAGTCCTCCGTCCTCGCCGACGTCGAAGATCGTGACGATGTGCGGATGCTGGAGACGCCCCGAGATCCGCGCCTCCTTCAGAAATCGCGCCTTGGCCTCCGCGGGGTCGAAGCTTCCTTCGGCCTGGTCGAAGCGGATCGTCTTGAGCGCCAGTTCCCGCTCGATCTGCGGGTCGCGCGCCAGATAGACGAGCCCCATCGCGCCCTTTCCGAGGACGCGGATGATCTCGTACCGCCCGATCCGTTCCGGCGTCATCTCCAGCAAAGTCCGGCGCGGATTCTACCTGTCGGCTTCCGGGTCGCGATCGGGAGCGTCCGGATCGACGTGCGTCGGGCCCTCGTCGGTGAGCACCGCTTCTGCGTCCTTCCGTGCGTTCGGAAACGCCGACTCGCGGCGGGCGAGGGCCTGCTCCGCTTCCCGGAAGCGCTCCCGGGGAACGGCCACGCCGATGGGCGACAGGTCCTCGTCCTCGGGCGTGGGCGTCAGGTGGAAGCTCCGGTCCACGACGCGCGCCGGAATCCCCTCGCTCTCGAGAAAGCCGGCCACGAGCGCCGCCTCCGCCTCGCTCCCGACGCCCTCAACGACGACCCAGTCCCCTTTCTTGGCCTCTTCGCTCATGGCGCCCTCCTTATGGAACGATCCGGATCCCGTTGCGGGGCACCTCGCCGGCCGGAAGAATCCGGCCGATGCGCGACGCTGCGGCGTCGCCGGCCTCCCGGAGCTCCCGTTCGAGCCGCTCCGCCTCCGGCTCCTTCACGGCGAGCAGGAGGCCGCCAGACGTCTGGGCGTCGGCCAGAAGCAGGAGATCCACCTCCGACACGCCCGGCGCCACGAGGCCGGGACGAGCGGCGTCCAGATTTCGTCGGGATCCGGCGGGGGCGAGTCCCGCCGCGGCGAGCCGCCGCGCGCCCGGAAGAAGCGGCACCGCTCCCAGGGAGATCTCCGCCGCGAGACCCGGCTCCCGCAGCATCTCGCCGAGATGGCCGAGGAGGCCGTAGCCCGTCACGTCCGTGCCGACCGACACGCCGAACCGCGCGGCGAGGCGGGAGGCGTCGCGGTTGAGCCGCACCATCGAGGCGATGGCGGCCTCCTCCTCGCCGGGCGCCGGCTCCTCGTGTCTCCCGACCAGCTTCCGGACGGGCCCGGCGAGGACCCGGGCGCGGAGAGCCGCCGTGAGGATTCCGGTTCCGAGGCCCTTCGTCAGGACGATCGCGTCGCCGGGCCGGGCGCCGGTGTTTCTCCGGATCTCCGACGCCTTCGCGCGGCCCGTCACCGCCATGCCGTAGACCGGCACATCGAAGTCGGCCGTGTGTCCTCCCGGGACGGAGACGCCGGCCTCGGCGGCCACGGCCGCGCCCCCCCGGAGGATCTCTCCGAGCACGTCGAGCGGGAGCGCCTTCGTCGGGAAGCCGACGATGTTGAGGGCGAAGAGAGGCTCCGCCCCCATCGCATAGATGTCCGAGAGGGCGTTCGCCGCAGCGATCCGGCCGAAGTCGTGCGGCGAGTCGACGACCGGCGTGAAGAAATCCAGCGTCGAGACGATCGTCTCCGCCTCCGGGTCGGCCGCGTCACCGAGGCGATAGACGGCCGCGTCGTCGGACGCTTCGAATCCGACGAGGACGCGCGGGTCGGCGACCCGCGGCAAGCCCCCCAGCAGCTTCTCCAGGTCAGACTGACCCAGCTTGCACGCTCACCCCGCCGAAGAGGCGAAGACCAGAATGGAGGGGTGAGTCCGCCGTCCTCGCTCCATGTCCGCAGTCTACGACGCACCGCGGCGGCGGACCGGCGCCCTGCGCGGGCCGGCTTTCAGAAGTCGCGGCTCTCGATGGAGCGCGCGACCTGCTTGAGGGCGACGTTCGCGAGGATGCCGGCCGTGGCCGCCGCGATCGCGCGGCCGCGGGTCCGCCCGAGCCAGAAGCCGAGCACCGCCGCGCCGACGAGGCACGACTTCGGATAGCGCTCGACCGTGGCGAGCGCGCTCGCCTTCCAGTCGAAGTTCTTCGGGAGGAACTCGAACGCGCCGGTGGCGCCCCCCACCGGCCCGTCGGGGGAGGCGCCGTGCGGTGCCGGCGGCCGGACGTCGGGCTCTCCCATCAGTCGTCTCTCCTCCGGAAGAGGAGGCCGAGGACGAAGCCGGTCGCCAGCGCGATGCCGATCGCCTTGCCCGGATTGCCGCGGACGAAGCTCGAGGTCTTGTCCACGACGTCGTCCCACGACGTCTCCGCGATCTTGTCGCGCAGGTCCCTCGCCTTCTGCTTCACGTCGCCCGCCACGTCGCCGATCTTGGCCTTCAGCCGGGCGCTCCGGTCTCCGAGCGACTCGCGCGTCGCGTCGATCTTCTCTTCAACCACCTTCGCTGCGTTCTCGGGGTTCGGGGAATCGGCCATGGCAGTACCTCCTGTCGAGGTACGGAATGTTCTCACAGCCAGGAGGGGACGCGCAGCGCCGCCGGCGCTACGATCGGCGCCGATGCCCCCCGGGAGCGGCCCAATGGCCCACGCGCGCGCCGTCCTCCGCGGCGCCCTGCGCCGGTTTCTGGACGCCCACGGCTTCGACCTCGCCGCCTCGCTTGCCTACGCGTCGCTCCTGACGATCGTGCCGCTCATGGCGGCGGTCACGTTTCTCGCGTCGTCCTTCTTCGGGACGAGCGGGACGGGCCTCTACCGCGTCATCCGCTGGATCGTCCCCGGAGCGGGCCCGGACGTCCTGGACGAAATCCAGACCTTCGCCCGGCATGCCACGGCGCTCGCCGGGACGGCCTCGTTCTTCTTCCTCGGCACCTCCCTCCGGACCTTCTTCCAGATCGAAAGCGCGGCCAAGACGGTCTGGGGGACCACGGTTCACCCGCGCCGGTTCCGGGTCCGCCTCGGCGTGGCGGCCCTGGTCATGGTCTTCGGCCCGGTCGCCGCCGGTGTCCTCACCTCGTTTCTTCTCGAATCCGGCGCCTCCCTGGCCGATTTCCGTTCCTTCGGGTTCCTCGTGACGACGGGGCTCCTCGTCTTTCTCTACAGGGTCCTGCCCGGGGCCACCGTCCGATGGGGTCCGGCGCTCGTCGCCTCCGGATTCGCTTCGCTCGGCCTGACCGCCGTCCGGGTCCTCTTCGCCCGCGGCGCGCGAAACCTCGTCTCCTTCCAGACGACGCTCTCGCTCGTCTACGGCCCGATCACCGCTCTCGTCATCTTCATTCTCGCCGTCGGCCTCGGCTTCGCGATCCTCCTTTTCGGCGTCGCGCTGGCCCACGCCATCCAGTTCCACGAGGAGCTCCTCGGTCACGACGCCCCCGCGCGGACGGGACGGGGGGGCCGGCTCTACGAGGCTGTCGGCCTCCTCCTGCCCCTGGCGGCCGCGTGGGAGAACGACCGCGCCTCCCGCTCGCTCGCTGCCCTCCGCGACGCGGTCGGGCGGCCCGAGGCCGACGTGGAGACGGCCCTGGCACGCCTCGTCGTGGACGGCCTCGCCCGGAGAAACGAGGACGGGGCCTACGCGTTGACGCGGTCTCCCGACGAGATCTCGCTCTGGGCGGTGGCCCGGGCCATCGGCGAGTCGGCGCCCCGGATCGTCCCCGGCGAGGACGACCGCGTCGCCGCGACCCTCCGCGAAGTCTTCTCGCGGGCCCAGCGGGAGGAGCGCGGCGTTCTCCAGGGGACGAGCCTCAAGGATCTCCTGCGCCCCGCCGACATGCCCCCCTCGCTCCGTTCGTAGGACCCGCCGTCCCCGCCGCCCGGCCTCGCGGGTGGCGCGACGATCGGGGCGCGCCCGCCGCGCTACATCCGAAAGACGAACTTCTGAGGTCCGATCTGGATCGTGTCTCCGTCCTTCAGGGCCTGCTTCTTTACCTTCTCGCCGTTCACGAAGACGCCGTTCTCGGAATCGAGGTCCAGGATGGCGAAGCCGTCGGCTTCCCAGACCACCTCGGCATGTGTTCGCGAGACCTCGGAGAAGAGAACCTGGATGTCCGTCTTCGGCGAGCGTCCGAGGGTGGTGATCCCCGGCTTCAGGACGTGCTCCTTGCCTGGCTTCCCCTCCACGATCACGACGAGTCGCGGAATGGTCAGGACGACCGTGGGGCCGGGAGCTTCGGCAGGGATTTTCTCCGTCGTCGGCGCGCCTGGGCGGGCGGCGCCCGGCTCGAGTACCGTGGCCTCGATCGGGGGAAACGGCTCGAAGGCGCCGGCCTCCCCCCTCGCCGGAGAAGGGGGCTCCCAGAACATGGCCTCAGGCGGCGGAGGCGGCGGCGGAACGGGGAGCGGCCCTCCGCGGCCCGCGGGAACCGGCGGCGGAGGAGGCGGCGGTGGCGCGACGCGCGCCGGCCGAGGCACCGCGGGCGCCGGCCGAGGCTCCACGGGAGCCGGCTGAGGCGCCACTGGCGCCTCAGCCCCCTCAAGCTCGGTCTCCGAATGGAAAGCACCTACGAACTTCGCCCTCGTCTCTGCGACCGCTTCGAGCTCCGCCTGCTTCTCGGCCAGCCTCCGCTCGAGCGCGGCCAGGCGATCCCGGTACTGGCTGTCGGGGAACTCTCCGAGGTCCCGGCGGAACTCCAGCTCCTCCTTCTCGAGAGAGGCTTCCTCGACGGCGCGCTCCGCCTTCTCCCGGAGGACCTGCAGCTTGGAGTACTCCTGACGGGCTTTCTCCTTGAGGGGCCGGGCCTCGGCCTCGAGGGTCGCCTTTCGCGTCTCGTAGTCCGTCCGGACACGGCGGTAGACCAGCGCCGATACCTTTTCCTTGCGGTTCTCCATGGTCTCGAGCCGCTCCGCGAGGGTCTCTTCCTCGCGCTTGATCCGCAGGAGATCCGTGATCGACGAGAGGTCGATCTGTCCCAGCTCTTCCTGCATGAAGGCCTCCTCCCCATCCGCCACCGATGGCGGCCGCGGCGGCGGGCGCAGCACGGCGCCCCGCTGCCACGGGCGCTCGGAGGTCGAGACCGGGCCGAAAAAGGAGGCTAGCAGCGCCTCATAAAGAGGGTCAAGGCACCTTCAGGACGAACGTCGCCCCCCCGAAACGCAGCTCGTCTCCGTCGCCGATCCGGACTTTCACCCCTGTGGCGATCCTTTCGCCGTTCACGAAGGTCCCGTTGGCCGTCCGCGTCTCCTCGACGAGAAAGAGATCGCCCCCCTCGCGGAGAATCGTCGCGTGGCGCCGGCTCGTCAGGCGCTTCGCGTCGTACGGAGCCAGATCGACGTCGGGCTCCGTCTTCGTGGCGGCGTCGAAGCGGCCGACGTGGATCTCGCTCTTCTCGGGGAGGGGAGCCTCCGCCCCCGAGGGTCTCGGCACCAGGCGGCCCGGCGCCCCTGGAACCGGTGAGGGTGCCGGCCGGGCCGGCGCCCCGGACGTGGCGGCGCGCAGACGCTGGCAGAGGCTCCGCATGATCCGGATCGACAGCTCCGGACGCCGGCGGATCATCTGCTCGAAGGTCGTCTGGTCGATCCGAAGTAGCCTCGTATCGACGACGGCCCGAGCCGAGGCGGCCCGGGGCTCATCGTCGAGGAGCCCCATCTCCCCGAAAAAGTCGCCCGGCTCGAGGAGTCCTAGTCGAAGCTCACCCTCCCCGGTGGTCCGGTAAATCTCGACGCGACCTTCGTCGATGATGTACATCTCCCGGCCCCTCTCGCCCTCCACGAGGATCACCTCGCCGGCCTTCACGTCGACGGGACCGGGACCTGTCGTCTTCAT
>JBLMYG010000268.1:0-6148 GCA_050258155.1 Acidithiobacillales bacterium | reverse complement strand
ATCCGCGTCACGTCGAAGCCGTCCATCCCGGGGAGGTTCGTCTCCATCAGGACGAGGTCGACGTCCTCCTTCAGGAGGAGCTCCAGCGCCTTCTCGCCGCTGGCCACGCCGATCGCCTCCGAAGCGTAGCGGCCGAGGGCCTCGGACAGGTCGCCCCGGGTCCGGGCGTCGTCGGAGACGATGAGGACGACCGGCCGCCTCGTCTTCTTGGGCGGGGCCGGCGGCGCCTTCGGGAGGGACGGCGTGGCCGGCTTCACGGCCGGGATCGAGGCGGCGGAGATCTCGAAGGTCCGGCCGGCGGGCGGCGGGACCGGCGTGCCGGGGACCGAGGGGAGCGGCGAGGAATCGGGCTCGATCTGCAGCCAGTCGGGGGCGGGCGCCGGAGCCGTGGGGGGCGGGACCATCATCGGAATGGCCGGCGACGAGAAGGGGCGGAGCATGGCCAGCTCCGCCTCCAGGTCCGCCGCCGACGGGAAGCGGGCGTCGGGGTTCTTCTCGAGAGCCCGGAGGACGATGGCGTGCAGCTCGGGCGACACGTCCGGGAAGCGCGACATGTCGTCCGGGATCGCCTCGGAGACGTGCTTCATGGCGATGACGAGCGGTGACTCTCCGTCGAACGGGACCTTGCCGGTGAGCATCTCGAAGCCCATGACCCCGATCGAGTAGACGTCGCTCCGCGCGTCCGTCGGCCGGCCGAGCGCCTGCTCGGGCGACATGTAGTGCGGCGTCCCCACCATGACGCTGTCGAGCGTCAGCGTGACGCTCTGCTTGCCCCGCGCGAGGCCGAAGTCGAGGATGGCGACGGCGCCGCTCTCCTCGACCATGACGTTCTGCGACTTCAGGTCGCGGTGGACGATCCCGAGCCTGTGAGCGGCGTCGCTGCCGAGGGCGATCTGCCGGAGGATCGAGATGGCCGTCGGGGGAGGGATCCGTCCCTCGCGCTGGATCAGCGTCCGGAGGTCGATCCCGGGGACGAACTCCATCGTGATGTACGGGAAGTCGCCGCTCATCCCGAAGTCGTGGATCCGGGCGACGTTCGGGTGCTTGATCTTCCGGTTGAGGTTGATCTCCCGCTTGAAACGGGTCAGGAGTTGCTGGTCGTCGGTCTCCCAGTCCGGCGAGAGCACCTTTATGGCGACCTGCTCGTCGAGCTCGAGGTCGTGCACTCTGAAGACGATTCCCATCCCGCCCCGCCCGATCGTCTCGATCCACCGGTAACGGGGAGCGCCTTCGAAGAAACGGTCTCGGAGCCGGTCGAGGTTCATCCCTGGGGCACCGGGAGGAAGCGTAGCAGGCCGGAGGGTTTCACGAAACGTGACGCCGCCCACGCTGTCGTGCCCGGCGAAGGAAGGCGCGGGGGAGCGGGCAGGGAGGGGCGCGCGCGATAATCGCGGCGTTCATGAGGTCGCTCCGCGCGCTCGCCGTCGGCCTCTTCGTCCTCCTCGCGGTGGGAAAGGGAGGATTCGCGCAGCCGCCTCGTCCGCCGGAACAGCCGGCCACCAAGCCACTTCCACCATTCACCCTCCCGGACCTCGAGGGGCGCAAGGTCAGCCTCTCGATGTTCGAGGGGCGGACTCCCGTCGTCATCGCTTTCATCAAGGGGACCTGGTGCCCCCACTGCGTCGACCTTCTGATCCAGCTCGAGAATCTGAAGGCCACCGACCTCGCCGGGGTCCCCGTCCTCGTGATCTCTCCGGAGCAGGCCCCCCAGGTCATCCAATTCCTGGTCCGGCTCGAGGCGGACCGGAAGATCCGCCTGACGCACCGCTTCCTCGTCGACTCCGCGCTCCAGTTCGGGCCGCGCTATGGCCTCGCGAGGGAGGTCAGCTCGACGCAGGGCCGGCCGCCGAGCGTCCTCTACCTCGACCGCCGTGGACGCGTCCTCTGGGCCTGGTCCGCCGGCCACGAACGGATCCTCCCGATCGGGCCCTCCCTCCATCAGCGCCTCGAGGAGATGCGGCCGAAAAAACCGTGACGGCCCGTTCTCGCGCGGATCAGTAGTGAGGCGGGGGCGTACCTCCGCCTCCCACGACGACGTCGCGCGCCACGGTCGAGCCCCCGGAGTCGTTCGTGACCGTCAGGATGACGCGGTAGGCCCCCGCCGCAGCATAGGTGTGCTGCCGCGTCAGATCCGGACCCGTCTCGGCCGGGCTGCCATCGCCCCACGTCCAGCTCAGCGATGTCGGGCCGTTCGTGGCCGCGGCGGTGAAGCTGACGGGCGTGTCGACGGCAGGGCTTGCGGGCTCATACGAGATCGTGGCGAAGGCCGCCCCGGAGGGGGGAGAAACAGCCACGACAGCGAACGGGTCGCCAGAGGCGTTGTTGATGACGGAGGCGTACGCGAAAACGGGGTTGTCGCTCGCGTACTCCAGGAAGAGGTTCGTGTCGGTCGTCGAGACGGCGGGGGCGAAGTCCGTCCTGAAGTTGTTGACCTGCTTGAAGCCGTTCGGGCCGAGCTGGAAAAGCGCGAGCGCCAGAAACGAGCCGTCGCCGCGGCGGAGGGTCGCCGTGACGGTTGCCGTCGAGAGATCGCTGGGGTTCACGAAGACCACGTTCGACCTGTAGCCGGTCGCCGGATCCGTACTGCTGGCGAGCTGGACCAGCGCCCCGGCGCTCGCGGCGAGGCGCGTGTCGAGCCCGGGGATCCACTGTCCGGAGATGGAGCCGTTCCCGCAGCCGTTCTCGTTGTTGGTCCCGGACGAGACGACGAGAGGGACGGACGTCTGGAACCGGACCGGCCCGAAGGAGCCGCGCGCCTGGTTGAAGAAACCGCCGATGATGTCGTCGAAGGCGATCTGCCCGCGCGCCGGGACCGTGAAGCTCCCCTGCGTGACCGTGGCAGCGGTGATCCCGGCGCCTCCGTTCGCCTGCCGGTAGAAGACGGGCGTCACGAGGACGGGGAGGCCCGTCGGGTTGTAGATGCGGACGTTCGTCCGGAAGTCGGCGCCGCCCGCCCCGGTCGTGTAGCCGGCCGACGGGACGACGACGTCGGCCCGGAGCACGTGGCCGGCCGCGGCGGCGAGGACGAGAATCGCCGGGGGAAGGACGAGGCGCCTGAGACCCGGAATCATGGATGACCTCCTCGGTTCCTCTGGATCGCGGCGCAAGCCATCCTGCGCCGGTGAGGGAATCGTCTCATTGCGACTCATTCTCAAGCAAGCGGCGCGCCAGCTCCACCGTCCCTTTTGGCGGCCGGTGGGGCCGGAACCGTCCGGTAGACTCGTCCTTCGATGAGCTTCTGGTCCGAAAGACGCGTCCTTCTGACGGGGGGGAGCGGCTTTCTCGGTCGCGCTCTCCTCCGCGCGCTCCGGGCGCGCGGCGCCAGCACCGTGGCCGCCCCGACCGCCGGGGAGGTGGACCTCCGGGAGAAGGGCGCGATCCGGCGCTGCCTCGCGGAGACGAAGCCGGACATCGTCCTCCACGCGGCCGCGGTCGTCGGCGGGATCGGCGCGAACCGCGCCCACCCGGGCCGTTTCTTCTACGAGAACGCCGTCATGGGGATCGAGCTGATCGAGGAGGCCCGGCGGGCGGGCGTGGAGAAGCTCGTCTGCCTCGGGACGATCTGCGCCTACCCGAAGCTCACCCCCGTCCCGTTCCGCGAGGAGAACCTCTGGAACGGGTACCCCGAGGAGACGAACGCTCCGTACGGCCTTGCGAAGAAGGTCCTTCTCGTCCAGCTCCAGGCCTACCGCGCCGAGTACGGCCTCTGCGGCATCTACCTTCTTCCCGTCAACCTCTACGGCCCGAACGACAACTTCGACCTCGAGACGGGACATGTCGTTCCGGCCATGATCCGGAAGTTCCTCGAGGCGAGGGCGGCCGGAACGTCCGAGGTCACGCTCTGGGGCGACGGGTCGCCGACGCGCGAGTTCCTTTTCGTGGACGACGCCGCCGAGGGGATCGTCGCCGCGGCCGAGCGGTACGACGGAGACGAGCCGGTCAACCTCGGCTCCGGCGACGAGATCGCCATCCGAGACCTCGCCCGCCTCGTCGCCGAGAAGACGGGCTACGAAGGAACGATCCGCTGGGACACCTCGAAGCCGAACGGCCAGCCCCGCCGCCGCCTCGACGTCTCCCGCGCCGAAAAGCTCTTCGGCTGGCGGGCGACGACTCCCCTCCGGGCGGGTCTCGGGAAGACCGTGGAGTGGTACCGGGCGGAGCGGAAAGATCTGGTGGAGCATCCTGACTCAATATCGAACTGCCATCCTTGAATCACACGCCTCCGGTTGAGTCTCGTTGATCGCTCAAGGTATCCACATTCAGTCATTTCCTGCTCTTCTCTGACTGGATCGGCCAACGCCACACTCCGCAGACCTTTCGCCTCATGCTCCTTTGTTTGAGGGGGACGGAAACAGGCGAGGAAGAGGAGCTATCCCTTTCGGTGCTGTTGGGTCAGCTCGTGAACGGCTTTCGCGATCTTCTTTGGGCCGGTGCCTGGCGGGAAGATGAAGTGGACGAGCTTCCGACGGTTTTCTGGCAGCGGGGCTGGACTCTTCCCGAGCGATTTCGGCGGGCCCGCTGCGTCGTCCTTCTGCGAGGTCATCGCGTCCTCCGGCGTCACGAGAGCAACGCGAATGCCAAAGGAGGCGCTAACCTCTCCCGACCACGATGGCCTCATCGGACCGCGCCGAGCTCCTGCGCCGCGCCCGCGACGCCTGCCGCGCGCACGGACGCGGTTTCATCGTCGCGCACGAGGGCCGGGAAGAGCGGCACTGTGGACTCCTCGAAGAACTCGAGGAGAACCTGGCGGAAGAGTCCGACGCGAGAGGTCTTCTCATTGTGGCGCGGAAGGCCGTCGAGGAATACGACCCGGAGCGAGAGGCGGTGCTCATCGACTCACGACCGGACGGGATCTGCGTCCTGATCGTGGGCGAGAAAGGGTCACGGGCGCTCGGCACGCTCCGTTGAGGGAAGGAGACCGAGGGCGTTTTCAGCTCGAGCCCGGTCGAAGTGGCCCCGCTCCTCCGGTCCGCAGTCCTCTTTACAGGGCAAGACCCTTGCGCTATACTTGACCTCGATGGTGACGAAGAAAGAGATCACAGCCTACTTTCGGAAATTCGGAGAAAAAGGCGGCCGGGCCGGCAAGGGCAAGGCCAAGCGCCGGGGGGACGCGGAGTACTACCGGGCGCTCGCCTTGAAGTCCGTGAAGGCCCGGAGGGCGAAGAAGGCCGCGGAGCGGCAGGCGAAGCCGAGGGGGTGGGCGTAAGGCTCTCCCGTCGTTCAGAAAGGGAAACCTCCATGAAGAAGCTCATCCTGCCGCTCATCGTCTTCCTGTCGTCGCCTGTCCGCGCTCAATGTGTGGCCTTCCTGATCCCGCCGAAGGTCCGCGTCACGAACGACGAGGCTGCGACCGACACGTGGCGAGACGGCCGACAGGACTACACCGTCGTGTACGCGGCCGGGAGCGTCTGGTCATCCGAGTCCAATAAGGCGTTGCTCCAGAAATCCGTTCTCGATGTCACTTGGGCCGCCTGCTCCGCGAAGGACTTCATCGTAAGCAAGAAAACGGGTCTCCTGAAACTCTGGACGAAGTCCGGAGACGGCTTCAAGGCCGTGTGGGCCAAGAAGGAGGACCTGGTCGAGTTCTCTTTCCCTCCCGATGAGACGACGAACGCATCTGTCAGGGCTTCACGTAACCTCGCTGCCGCGGCCCAGGCGGCTGAGCTTGAACTCGACCGTGTCAGGGGCGCGAGCTTCAAGCCCCCCGAGATCGAGAACCAACGCGTCTTCGCGGCCGACTTCGACAACACGTGGGCGGCGATGATCGAGACGCTCTCGGACGAGAAGTGGCAGATCGAGAGCATCGACAGAGCCTCGGGGCTCGTTACAACGAAGCCGGCCATCGAGTCCGGGGGCGCATCAATGGCCTGCGCAACGAAGCTCGACGAGGCGCATAAGACGTGGCTCAACGTATTCGTGAAACGGGTCGACACCGGGACGCGGGTCAGAGTGAACGCCACATTCCGGGCGATGCGCGAGGATCAGGCGATCACGTGCTCCTCGAACGGCACGCTCGAGAAGGCCTTCTTCGAGGCGATTCAGAAAAACCTCGGAGGTCAGTAAAGGTGTTCGTGAGGGCGATACCGATGAAGCGGGCGCGATGACGACGACGCCGCTGCCCGAGGGCGCCCCTGCATGGCACGGCGGG
>JBLMYG010000267.1:0-4969 GCA_050258155.1 Acidithiobacillales bacterium | reverse complement strand
GACGCCGAGACGGAGCGGCTTCTCGGCAGCACGATTCCTCGGGGGCTCGCCACCGCCGCCGTCGTCAGGTGCCGGGACCTCCTCGACGACCTTCTGCGGCAGATCGTCATCGTCGGCGGTCCCGGAACCCGCCAGAGCGGATACGGGCTCTACGAGCTGGCGCACGCGGTGGCCGACTCCTTCTCGGGCGCGCACACCGAGCGCGATCCGGGCGACGGCAAAGTCGACTACCTCCGCGTCTGGAAGCCGATCGAGAAGCTCGCCCGCCTTCCGACGGAGCGTGCCCGGCGGATCCCGAATGACGTCTACCACGTCTGGAACGACCAGCGCGACAAGGCCTACGTCGGCGACAGAGTGGTGGCAGGGCGTTCGTGCGAAGAGCGGACGTCCTTTCCGTACGACGTGCCCTTCGAGTGCCTCTCGGAGGGAGGCGATCAGGCGCGACGCGCCCTGGTCGAGCTCTTCGTCGTCGTCCGCGACCTTCGGATGGCGCAGAAGGCCGCGCCCGGGACAGGTGAGGCCGAGCCGGAGCGCTCCGCGGCGTGGGAAGAGTACAAGAAGAAATGGTTCACCCCCGTGCACGACTGCCGGGGCGAGGAGTGCAACGCCCGGCAGCCCGTCGAGAGGACGGCGGGCGGATACACGCTGTTCGGCATCCGGTCCGCCTACAATGCGACGACCTCTTCCACGGACGTCTTCGCCTGGGGAAACCATCTCAGCTTCTCGGAGGCCCTCAACCCGTTCGTCTACGGCCTCGGCGCGCAGATCGGGTACCGGAGACAGCACGGCGGAGACGGAGTAGGCCTCGCCGGCCTCGACTTCAGCATCCTTCTCCCGGTCGGCAAGCGCGCCGCCGTCGGCTTCTCCCCCATGGTCTGGCACGCGACCTTCGGCAGCGGCGCCACCGGACCGGAAGTCCTGACGGAGCTCTTCCAGTCCGAGTACCGGCTGGGTGAAAGGACGTGGCTCTCGCTGGTGGGGCCGCTCCAAGTGAACTGGCTCGTGCCGCGCGTCGAGTGGTACCTGGGAGCCAGCCTCGGCGTCGCGGTCGGCTCGGCCAGGGTGGCAGGAGGACCGATCATCACCCGCTTCGACGAAAGAGCCGAGCGGCACGACGAGGGCTGGATCCCGCCGCCGGCGCCCTACGGCCGGCTCAAGGGACGGAGGGCTTCGCTCTACGTCGTGTCGGGCATCACGACGGTCACGACGCCGCCAGAGACCGTGGAGGGCCGCCGCTACGGGCTCGGCACGCTCGGCGCCGACCTGATGTGGGACCGTGACCGCTGGGGGGGACGGTTCGTCTGGGCTGCCGGCGTTTCGCTCTCGGTCGGCGCGCGCTCGACGTCGGGAACCGCCGGCTACTTCACCGGAATCTTCAGCGCAGGCTTGCGCTGGTACGTGCTCGGCATCCTCGGGCTCTCGCTGACGCCCGTGCGCGTCGAAGGGGGGCCCAGGGTTGTCGGGCGGACCGACACCGACCCGTCGCCGGACGTGCACGGAACGCACCCGGACCAGTACTACGTCCAGGCGGGCTCCCGGCTGGGGATCGCGTTCAACGCGGGGATCGTCGACATCCTCGTCGAGGCGCCGACGCTCGCCTGGCGCTCGGACCCCCTCAGTGCCGGTGAGATCCTGAGCGTGCGCCTCGGGATCCGGCTCAACTAGCCGGAGGCGCCTCCGGTAACATGCCGGTCGCCGCGACCGGGGGGGGAGCGGCCTCTCCATGAAGGACTTCCGCCGCTTCTTCGCCTACTTCCGCAGCCGCCCGCGCCCTTACGTCTGGGGTTTCCTGACGATGGCCGGCTCCACGGCGTTCTTCCTGGCCATGCCGCGGCTGGTCGGGCAGGCGATCCAGGCCCTCTCCTCGGGCGTCACGACCGGCCGGATCGGGCGTGCCGCGGAGATCATCGTCCTTCTCGCCGTCGGCGACGCGATCTGCCTCTTCGCGACGCGGCGTCTCATCATCGGGGCGTCGCGCGACATCGAGTTCGAGATGCGGGGCGACCTCTTCGCCCACCTCCTCCGCCTCCCCCCCGTCTGGTACCGGAAGAACCGCGTCGGGGACCTGATGTCGCGGGCGGTGAACGACCTGGCGGCCGTCCGGATGATGATCGGCCCGGGAATCATGCAGGGGGGAAACACGATCCTCGTCGGCAGCGCGGCGATCGTCCTGATGTTCCTCGTCTCGCCATACCTCTCCCTCGTCGCCCTTTCGGTCCTCCCGGCCGTCGCCATCGCCACGAAGGTCGTCGGGCAGGCGACGCACCGCCGCTTCACGAAGATCCAGGAGTTCTTCAGCGAGGTCTCGGCGGAGGCGCAGGAGAACTTCTCCGGCGCCCGTCTCGTCCGCGCCTTCGCGCGCGAGGCCGAGGAGGAGGCGCGCTTCGACCCGAAAAACCGCGAACTCCGCCGCCGGAACCTCGGCCTCGCCCGCCTGAACGCCCTCTACCTCCCGATGCTCCGGCTCATCGTCGAGGCCGGCTTCGCCCTGACCCTCTGGGCGGGCGGCCTGCAGATCATCGCGGGGAAGCTGACCGTCGCGAAGTACGTCGAGTTCAACCTCTACCTGATGGAGATGATCTGGCCGGCCATGGCGCTCGGGTGGGTCGTCAACCTCTGGCAGCGGGGCGCCGCGTCGTGGAACCGGATGCTCGATATCTGGGAGTCCTCGCCCCTTCCCGAGGAGCGCGACGCGGGCGAGCCCCTCTCCGGCGGCATCGAGGTCAGGAACCTCTCCTTCTCGTACGACGGCGGGCGTCCGATTCTCTCGAGCGTCTCGTTCAGCGTCCCGGCCGGTCGGACGGTCGCCCTCGTCGGACGGACGGGAGCGGGAAAATCGACGTTCCTCTCCCTCCTCCTCCGCCTCGACGAGCCACCGGCGGGGACGATTCTCGTCGGCGGGCGCGACGTGACGGACCTTCCACTCCCCCTCCTCCGCCGGAGCGTGGCGGCCGTGCCGCAGGAGACCTTCCTCTTCTCCGACACCCTCGCAGGGAACGTCGCGTTCGGCCGCCCCGGCGCGTCGCGATCCGAGATCGAGCAGGCCGTCCGGGCCGCCGGGCTCCAGGGAGATGTGGAGCGGTTCCCGAAGGGGCTCGACACCGTCGTGGGCGAGCGGGGGATCACGCTGTCCGGAGGGCAGAAGCAGCGGATGGCGCTGGCCCGCGCCCTCCTGACCGAGGCCTCCATCCTGATCCTCGACGACGCCTTCTCTTCCGTCGACACGGAGACCGAGGCGCGGATCCTCGCGGGGCTGAAGGACGCGACGACCGGACGGACGGTCCTCCTCGTCTCCCACCGCCTCTCGACGCTCCGGAACGCCGACCTGATCGTCGTCCTCGACGGCGGGCGGGTCGCCGAGACGGGGACGCACGACGAGCTTCTCGCCCGGGGGGGCGTCTATGCCGCCCTCGCGGAGCGCCAGCGGCTCGCCGAGGAAGCCGAGGCCGCCTGATGGCCGACATCTCCGCCGCCGCGCACGAGGAGGAGGCGCTCGGAAAGGCCTTCGAGCCGCGGCTCTTCCGGCGGCTCCTGTCGCTGGCGAGGCCGTACAGCAAGTACACCCTCGGCTCCGTCGCCGTGCTCCTCGCCGAGTCGGTCCTCCAGCTCGCCGGGCCGCTCCTGACGGCCGCCGCGATCGACCTCATCTTCACGAAGGAGAGGACGGGTGCGGACCCCGCGGCGCAGGGCGTCGCCCGGTTCTTCGCCCTCGCCGGCGTCGACGTGACGGGGCCGCACGGGATGAATTGGATCGCGGGACTCTACCTCCTGACGACGGTCCTCCTTTTCGGCATCGCGTTCGTGATGGTGACGTGGACCTCGCGGATGGGGCAGGGGGTGATGTACGACCTCCGGAAAGCCATCTTCGGCCACCTCCAGCGGGCCGACATCTCGCTCTTCGACCGGACGCCGGTGGGCCGGCTCATGACGCGCCTGACGACCGACGTCGAGGCCCTGAACGAGCTCTTCACCTCGGGCTTCGTGGCGCTCGTGGGCGACGTCCTCGTCCTCGCGGGGATCGTCGCCGTCCTCGTCGCCATGAACCCGCCGCTCGCCGCGGCCACCTTCGCCGTCCTCGTCCCGATGTTCCTCGTGACGAACTGGTTCCGGAAGGGGGCCCGCGACACCTATCGCGACGTCCGCGTGAAGATCGCCCGCGTCAACGCCTTCCTGCAGGAGCACCTCTCGGGCATCGGAGTCGTCCAGCTCTTCCGGCGCGAGCCGGTGGCCCGCCGCGAGTTCGAGGCGGTGAACGACGCTCACCGCGCTGCCAACATCGACTCGATCTTCTACTACGCCGTCTTCTACCCCGCGCTCGACTTCCTGTCGGCCGTCGGGATGGCCGCCATCATCTGGTACGGGGGCTTCCAGGTTCTGAAGGGCTCGATGACGATCGGCGCCGTCGTCGCCTTCCTCCAGTACTCGAAGCGCTTCTACCGGCCGCTCATGGACCTCTCCGAGAAATACAACATCCTGCAGGCGGCCATGGCCTCCGCCGAGCGGATCTTCCAGCTCCTCGACACGGAGCCGACGATCACCGCTCCACCCGATCCCGTTCCCGTCCCGTCCCCCCTCGTCGGCGAGGTCGTCTTCGAGGGCGTTCGCTTTTCGTACAAGCCGGGCCAGGAGGTCCTGAAAGGGGTTTCGTTCCGCGTCCCGCCGGGGCAGACGGTCGCGCTCGTCGGGGCGACCGGGGCCGGCAAGTCGACGATCGTGAACCTCCTCTTCCGCTTCTACGACGTCACGGCCGGGAGCGTCCTCGTGGACGGCGTCGATGTCCGCCGCTTCGATCCGGTCCGCTTCCGCGAGCGCTTCGGAATCGTCCAGCAGGACACGTTCCTCTTCACGGGGACGATCGCCGAGAACGTCTCCTTCTTCGACGCTTCGATGCCCCGCGGGACGATCGAGACCGCCTGCCGCGAGGTCGGCCTCGGCCGCCTTCTCGACCGCCTGCCCGAGGGACTCGATG
>JBLMYG010000266.1:0-6689 GCA_050258155.1 Acidithiobacillales bacterium | reverse complement strand
CCGGTCCTCGTCGTCCACGATGATGACGAACCGGCCTCGGGTGTACTCGGCGGCGGCCTCTGCGACGGTGACGAAACCCACGGGCTCTCCTCCCCCGGGGAGCGCAGCGCGCTCGGCAGGGGACTAATTGTACCGGGACGGCGCCACGCCGACCGGCAGCGTCTCGTCCAGGTCGGACGGGCGGCCGGAACGGGCCGAGAGGACGGAGCGCTTCCCCACCTCGCGGATCAGCGTCTTCAGGAAGGCCTCGAACTGCGAAGCAGCCGCGAGAAACGCCCGCGGCGGGCGCTCGCGCGAGAAGCCGGCGAGGAACCGCTCCACGAGGGACCAGTCCTTGTACATCAGGTACCTCATGGCGCCGCGGCGGAAGGCCTCCAGCTCGGTCACGAGCGTCTGGAGGCCCTTCCTGTCGGGCGCGCCGCGAAAGGCCTGCGTCGTCCGGACGAGAAGGGCGAGGTCGTCGCGGAGCCTCTGGCTCTGCTGACGTCGCGTCAGATAGTCGGGAAAGAGGCTCCGCCCGTCCACGGCCGAGGCGAAGGTCTCGACCAGGCCGATGACCGTCTGCTGGTAGAGGTCCCTGAGGAGCCCGGCAGCGTCCTCGAGCCGCGTCAGGACGAGCCCCGGGTCGCGCATGAGGGCTACGTCCACGAGCTCGACCTCCATGACCTTCCGGACCTCCTGCTCCTGGGCGTGGAGAACGCGGTCCAGCCCCTCCGCAACGGGCGACTCCGGAGCGAAGCGGGGCAGCAGTCGCATCCGCAGGAACTCGCAGACGCCGTCGCTCTCGCCGCGCAGGAGGCTGAAGACGAGGAGCGCCCTTTTCCGGGTCGAGGGTGAGCCGATCGTGGAACGCACCATCTCCACGTAGCGGAGCGCCTTGAAGAGCTGGACGAAGAGGGCCGCGAGGGCCCCCTTGTGAGCCGGCTCACTCAGCGTCGAGAGGACGCGCTGCAGGGACTGCTTCGAGCTCCGGTCCAGCACGGGTCTCAGGTTCTCGTTGAAGAGGATGCCGAGGTTCGGGTCCTGCTTGAGCGTGCCGATCACCACGCGTCCGAGGGAGAGGTAGGTCTGGAGCGGCAGAAACGCGGCCTTCGACAGCTCATCGAGGATCTTCGAGAAGTCGTCGAGCTTCTCCACGACGAGAGCCAGCTCGGCCTCGGCGCCCGTCCGGCGCCGCGCCGGAGGGGCCGCGGACGGGATTCGCCCCACCTGGCCGTCGAGGTAGAGGAGGAACGACGCCAGGTCTTCCTTCCCCTCGCCGAGGAGGTGGGTCGTCAGGAGGGCCATGTGGTTCACCCCGGCACGGATGACGCCCACTTCCTCGACGTAGTTCTTGAGTGACGCGTGCGAGCGCTCGAAGGGCGAGAGCGGCAGGTAATCGACCGTGAAGTAGCGCTCCATCCCCTTCAGCCACATCTCCATCTCGAACAGGTAGTCGTACTTCATCCTGTTCGAGAACAGGGCCGAGGTCTCGAGGACCGTGAACCGGGGCATCTGCTGGGCCTAGTTTAGGCCCTGGCGCAACGGGGAAGCGCCGGCCGCCTCTACTTTTTCGCTCCGGCCGTCCGAAGGATCTGCGCGATCTCCGTTCGCCCGAAGAGCTCGGCGTACATCAGCGGCGTGGCGCCCCCCTTCGCCGTAGCGTTCGGGTCGGCACCGGCCTTCAGGAGCGCGCGGATGACGTCGGCCCTGCAGCCCGTCTGCACCGCCCAGAGGAGCGGTGTCGAGCCGTTCTCGTCCTTCGCCTTCACCTCGCCGCCCGCGGCCACGAGGGCGAGGAGGACGTCTGAACGATTTCCCTTCTCGCCCTCGCCCGCGCAAAGGGACGCCGCAAGGACCATCGGGTGCCCCTCCCCCTTCGCCTGCGTGTTCGGCGACGTCCCGAGATCCAGGAAGAGGCGGACCGCCTCGGGGCTTCCGTCGGCGACGGCATGGCGAAACATCTCGTCCGTGTACTCATAGCCGAGCTTCCCGAGCGCCAGCTTTTTCGCCTGCTCGCCGCCCCCTGAGGTGCCGGGCGCCGCTTGTCCTGGTGTCTTCCCGGCTTCGGCCTCCGGCTCGAAATCGACCGGGCCGCCCTCTGCGTACGCGGCTTTCACGACGGCGTGGAAATGCCAGTCCTGCCCCAGCATCTTCGACTGGAACTCGGCGTCGACGCGGCCGGAACCGTAACGCTTCAGATCGAGCGTGGGGCGCTCTGGAGCCATCCGCCCGCTCTGGGGCAGTGCCGCGTCGTAGGGGGCGACGCGGACCGTGTCGGACCCCACCCGCCACAGGATCCTGACGCCGTGCAGCTTCCCCTCGGCCGCCAGCCGTGCGAGCCGCGCCGGAGAGCGGTCGCCTTCAACCTTACGGTCCGAGGCGAGGATGACGAGCCATTTGACCGAGGCGTCCCCGGGATCCGTCTGCTCGGAGGCGGCGACATCGCGCAGGACGGTCGTCTTCCCCCGGACCGTCAGAGTCCCGAGAGCGTCGTCGCCGAGAACTGGACGCGACAACAGCACGAAAAGGAATGCCAGGGCGGCTTTCTTCATGGTCGACACTATAGAGTCAGAACGCGTAGCCGACGCTGAAGTTGACGACGCCGAGGGTCTCGAACGGCTTCTTGTCGAGCTTCATGCCGTAGTCGAGGCGGACGGGACCGACGGGGGTCATGAAGAAGACGCCGACCCCGGCGCCCGGGCGGATCTCGCCCAGATTGACCTTCCTCCAGTCCTCCCAGACGTTACCGTCGTCGAAGAAGACCGCCCCGCCGAGGCTCCCGACCAGGCGCTGCCGCCACTCGACGTTGAAGAGGAGAAACCCGTTTCCGCCGTACCCGACCTGGTCCGAGTTCACGGTCTGCCCGTAAACACCGAGCTGGTTATCGCCGAAGGCACGGTGCGTCGTCCGACCTCCGGCGAAGAGCCGCTCGGGGATCGGCACCATCAGGTTCGGCTTGCAATCGGGATTCGGTCCGATGATGTCGCAGGGCCCCCACGGCTGGATGGCGCCGTAGCGCACCGCGACCGCGAGGACGGAGCCCGGAAAGAGGTCCCGGTAGACCGCCGCGAGGAGGGAGCCGCGGATGAAGTTGGCGGTCGCGTTGATGAAGGGGAAGGCATACTTCATCTCGGCCGTGACGAGGAAACCTTTCGTCGGCGAGATCGGGTCGTCGCGCGTGTCCCATGAGATGGCCGGGCCGACGGAGGAGATCCGGTTCGTCTGGTTCCCGATCTGGTCGGGGCCGAGGCCGGGGTCCTGCGAGGGCTGGACGATCTCGTATTGGTAGCGGAAGAGGGTCTTGACCGTCGCGCTCAGCTTCCGCGACGTGTCGATGTAGAAGCCGCCGCGCTTGACGGAGAAGCCAGGCTGGAAGTCCTCGCCTGCGAAGACCGAGAGCGTCACCGGCAGCCCGACGTTCAGGAAGGACGGCTCCCGGGCGAAGAGACGGAGCCGGTTCTGCGTCCGCGAGACGAGGAGGCTCGCCCCGGCCACGATGGCCCGCCCGAAGAGGTTGCTGTACGAGGCACCGAGGGAGACGCGCGGCGAGAACTTCGGCTCGGTCGCCGACGTGTAGTCCAGACCGCCGCCGTAGACGAGGCTCCATGGCTTGCCCTCGGTCACCGTCACGAGCACCGTCCGCCGACCCGTGTCGGGATCAGGGGGAAGGGGGACGACCTCGGCCCTCGAGAAGACGCCGAGGGCGGCCAGGCGCTGCTGCATTTCCAGCGTCTTTGTCAGGCTGAACGGCTTTCCCTCTCGGTCCCCGAGCTCGCGCTCGAGGACGGAGAGCTTCGTCTTCCGGTACCCGCGGACGACCGTCTTCCCGAAGAAGACCTGGTCCCCTTCGAAGATCGAAAAGCCGACCCTGGCACCGGCGGTGGACGGTTCGGCTCCCGGAACGACCTTCACGGTGGTCTCTACGCGCGCGTCCGGGAATCCCTTCTCCTGGTACCGCCCTCCGAGCGCCGCCACGTCGGCATTCAGCCCCTCCTCGGTGAAGGGGTGTCCCGGACGCGTCGAGAGACCCTTGGTCAGGTCGGCCTCCGTCAGCTTCGTATTGCCAGTCAGCGACCGGGAGACGACCGTGTACTTCGGCCCTTCCGTGACGTGCAGGTCCACGTCGAGCGTGAACGGGCGCCGGCCCGGCGTCACGTCGGGCGTGGCGACCTTCGCGTCCCGGAATCCCAGGCCTTGATAGACGCCGAGGATCCTGTTCACGTCCTGCCCCAGCTCGCTCTCGACGAGGCGCCCGCGCGAGAAGAGGGAGGGCGGATGGGTCTCCACGGCCGCGCGGACCTTGCCTGCGCGAACCGCCTTCGTCCCGTCGAGGGCGACGCGCCCGACGGCGTACCGCGCTCCCTTGTGGATGATGAAGGAGACGATCTCCTCCTCCGGCGACGTTTCGAAGGAGACTTCCACCGTCGCCTTCGCGTAGCCTTTCCGCTGGTACGTCTCGACGAGGTGGCTCCTGAACCTCAGCACGGTCTCCTCGTCGGGGGGCTCCAGACGGGCCCAGGGCGAATCGGGATGCTTCCGGACGTCCGAGACGGGGGCGCCCGTCACCCGGAGAACGGTGCGCGGGCCGGCGAAGACCCTGTAGCGGCAAGTGACCCGGAGAGCTTTTTCGTCGAAGCTCGCTCCCAGCCACCGGACTTCCGCCCGGCCATAGCCCTTCTCGCGCAGCAGCGTCTCGTACCGGTCGGCGTCGGCCCGCGCACGCGCTTCGCGATATTCTTTCCCCGGTTTCTGTCGGGTCTCCTTCCGGAGCCGGCTTTCGGGAAACTCGCCGAGGCTGCCGACGAACTCGGGAGGAGCCGAGAGGGCGGCCGGGCCCGGGTCGATCCCCACGCGGACGTCGACGGCGTCTACGCCCTCTTCGGCGGTGACGTCGAGGGAGACCTTTGCCTCGAAACGCCCGTAGGCCCTGAGATGCGCCCGGATCGCCACAGCGAGCGTCCCGCCCGCGTCGGGCTGCCAGAGGTCGCCCGGCCAGAGGCCGATGGCCTCCCGCATCGCAGCCTTTTCGGGGATCTTCTTCCCGACGACCTCGAACGTCCGGATCCGCGGCACGGCGGCGAACCGGATGACGACGCTGATGCCGCCCGCGTCCTGGGATGCCTCGACGGCCAGGTCGAGGAACTGGCGGGTGGCGAAGAGATCCCGGATCGCGCTGCGAACCGCGCCCGGCGTCAGCGTCTGGCCGGGTTTCAGGTCGGTCAGCCGGCTCCACGCGGCCGTCTGGGGCGTCGAGTCTCCCTCGAACGCCAGCGACGCGATCCGGCCGCCATAGAGATCGTCCTGACGCGCGGCGGCTCCCGCCGAAGGAATGATGATGAGGGCGGCGGCGAGCGGGGGAAGGACCGGATGGCGCCACCTCATCGAAGCTGTCTTCGGAACTTCAGCTCGATCGAGTAGACGCCGTACTCGTCCTGCATCGCCTGCAGGAAGGCCGTTGGCGA
The DNA here is from genome assembly GCA_050258155.1 of Acidithiobacillales bacterium. Taxonomy (GTDB): domain Bacteria; phylum Acidobacteriota; class Thermoanaerobaculia; order UBA5066; family UBA5066; genus DAOMFB01. The sequence goes on along the minus strand of JBLMYG010000266.1, from coordinate 1,245 downwards.
GATCTCGTACTCGAGCGAGATGACCTGCTGCTGCGCGTTGTTGGCCGAGCCGAACTGGTAGGCGATCGTCGCCGTGAAGTTCTTCCCGAAGGTCTTGCCAACCGTGACGCGCGGTCCGGTGAACGACGAGCCCTGGAAGTTCGGGTCGATCTGCAGCCGGTCGAGCCGGAAGAACTCCTTGGTCCGGCTCGTCAGAGCCTCGGTCGCGAGGCCCGCGAGAAGATCCCGAGCCGCCTGCGCGACCGAGGCGTCGGAGGAGGCCGTGCTCGAGCCGCCGGCTCCCGGGATCGCGGAGGGAGGGAGGGCGCCCGTGGCGAGAAGGGAGATGATCTGTGCCTCGGGCAGCTGCGGATCGGAGGAGAATCGCGCGGCCAGGCGCTCCGGGGTCCCGGTCACGATGACCCGCACCCTGTAGTCGCCGCCGCTCGTCCGGATCGAGGTCTCGGCGTCCACGTCGAAGAACGGCTCGATGCGCGACGGGTTAGAGAAGATGATCTTCCCCGAGTTGAGGTCGTAGTTCTGGTCCCTGAGCCTGAGACGCCCTCCGGTCTCCGCCTCGAGCTGGCCGAAAAGGACGGGCCGGCCGACGTTGCCGCGGAGGAGAAGGTCGCCCGAGAGCTTCAGCCGGGCGATGTCGTTGCGCACCTCGACCGACGAAGGGGGAAGCACGATCCGGACGTCCAGGGCGACCGAGTCGAAGGGGCCTCCGACGGATGCCACCGCCACGCTCCGCCGTCCGGACAGGAGGGAGCCGAGGGTGAGACCGACATCCGCCGCGTAGAGGGCCCGGTCCACGACGATCTCGCCCCGCGCCGACCGGATCGCCGCATCGCCCTCGAGCCGGATGTCCCCCGACATGATGGCGCTGAGTCCCGACATCGGCTCGATGCGGAGCTTGGCGAGCCGCAGCGCTGCCCGGAGGCTCGTCATGCGGAGACCTTCGAGGGCCGCCGTTGCGTTGAGGTCGATGGTGCCGCCCGAGTAGCGGAGGGAGACGTCCCGTGCCGTGAGACGGCCCCCCGTGACCGTGACGGTCCCCGTGATCGCTTCGAACGGCGCTCCCCCCGACGGTTTGAGGTCGATCCCTTCGAGCGTCGCGCGCCCCGCGAGCTCGGGCTTCAGGACCGTCCCGGCGGCCTTCCCTTCCACGACGAGGCGCCCGGCGAGCGACGCGGGCGCGACCAGAGGTCCGAGGAGGTTCGCGTTCACGCTCGCAGAGGCGGAACGATCGAGCGGATACGGAGC
>JBLMYG010000265.1:0-10275 GCA_050258155.1 Acidithiobacillales bacterium | reverse complement strand
GCGTTGGCGGGAGCGGTGGTCTCGAAGCCGACGGCGAAGAAGACGACCTCGCGGCCGGGGTTCCTCCGGGCGATCTCCAGCGCGTCGAGGGGCGAGTAGACCATCCGGACGTCGCCCCCCGCGGCCTTCACCGCGAGAAGGTCCGTTTTCGAGCCGGGCACACGGAGCATGTCGCCGAACGACGTGAAGACGACACCGGGCTTCTGCGCGATGGCGAGCGCCTGGTCGATCATCTCGAGGGGCGTCACGCAGACCGGGCAGCCCGGCCCGTGGACCATCGTGATCGTCTCGGGGAGCATCTCGTCGATCCCGAAGCGGATCAGGGTGTGCGTCTGCCCGCCGCAGATCTCCATCAGCGTCCAGGGGCGGGTCACGAGGCCGCGGATGGAGGACGCGAACTTCCGGACCGCCTCCTCGCTCCGGTACTCGTCGACGAAGCGCACACAGGCCTCCCTCTCAGCCCTTCGCCCGGGAGGGGGGCGCGAGGTCGGCCAGCTCGCCCATCTTCTCCAGCGTGGCGAAGACTTCCTTCGCGGACTCCTCGTCCAGCCTGCTGATGGCGAAGCCGACGTGAACGAGCACCCAGTCGCCGACGCCCGCCTCCGGCGTGTACATCAGGCAGACGTCCTTCGTGATCCCCCCGAACTTCACGAGGCCCATCGTCATTCCGAGGTCGTTCCGGTCCACCCGGACGACCTGTCCCGGCACGCCGAGGCACATGGGCGATTCCCCCCGAACGGAGAGAATACCGCCGCTATGCGCCGGCCCCGCGCGGATGCAGATGCTTCAGACGGGCCGCGGCCACCGCAGCCTGCCCCAGACAGATTCCGCCGTCGTTCGGCGGCACGTCCCTGTGGAGGAGGACCTCGAACCCCTCCCGCCTCAGGGCCGAGGCGGCCCGCTCCGTCAGGAGCTTATTCTGGAAGCAGCCTCCCGAGAGCGCCACGCGCGGGCAGGCGACGCGCCGGGCCACCTCGACGATCGCGGCGGCGAGCGCGTTGTGAAAACGCGCGGCAAGCCGCGCGACCGGAACGCCAGCGGCGCTCTCGGCGAGAAGAGCCGAGACGAGGGGGGCCCAGTCGAGAAGAATCCTCGAGGGGGAGACTGACGCACCTGCCGCCCGTTCTGCGCCGCTTTGGACGTCGCTGGAGGTCAGGGGACCGGTTTCTTCGAAAGAGAAATTCCAGGAGCCCTTTTCGTTCTCGTCGGCGAGCCACTCGAGCCGCATGGCGGCCTGCCCTTCGAAGGAGCACTTCTGCGCCACGCCGAGGAGCGACGCGACGGCGTCGAAGAGCCGCCCGGCGGACGTCGTGACGGGCGAATTCACTCCCCTTTCCAGCATCGACGAAAGGACTCGCTTCTCAGTGTCAGTGAACGCACCGACGGTCGCACTGGTTCTTTCTCTCTTACCTTCTAAGAAATCCTCGGCGGTTCCCTCTCCCCCTCCTTCCCTTTCTCTTCCTCTTTCTTCTTCGTTCGCCATCTCCCACAGCAGTCCTGCCGCGCTGCGGCGCGGCTCGCGAATGGCGGCTTCGCCGCCGGGGAGGCGGAAGGGCCTCAGGTGCGCGACGCGGACGAAGCCCTCGGCGTCCCCGAGGAGGAATTCGCCGCCCCAGACCGTCCCGTCCGTGCCGTAGCCCGTCCCGTCCCAGGTGACGCCGAGGGCCGGGCCCTCCGAGCCGTTCTCGGCCAGGCACGAGGCGAGGTGCGCGTGGTGGTGCTGGACGGGGACGGCCGGCAGACCGCTCGCGAGCGCCCACTTCGTCGAGAGGTAGTCGGGGTGGAGGTCGTGCGCCACCGCCGCCGGCGCGACCTCGTAGAGGCGGGCGAGGTCGGCGATGACCCGCTCGAATGCGGCGAGCGCCTCCGGCGTCTCCAGATCGCCGATGTGCTGCGAGAGGAAGGCCTGTCGCCCGACGGCCAGCGCTACCGAGTTCTTCAGATGGGCGCCGACCGCGAGGAGCGGCGGGACGTCGGCGGCCAGCCGGACCGGGAGCGGCGCCCATCCCCGCGCCCGCCGGAGGAGGCGCGGCACGCCGTCCATGATCCGCGCCACGCTGTCGTCCACGTGCCGCTCCACCGGACGGTCGTGGACGAGGAAGAGGTCTGCTATCCCTCCGAGGCGGGAGAGCGCCTCCCGCTCGTCCGTGCAGATCGGCTCGTCGGAGAGGTTCCCGCTCGTCGCGACCAGCGGGATCCCGAGGTCGTCCAGCATCAGGTGGTGGAGCGGAGTGGCCGGGAGCATCAGGCCGAGGTTCGGATTGAGCGGCGCGACGTTTTCTGCGATCCCGCTGCCGGCCCGCGAGGGAAGAAGCACGATGGGACGCTCCGGCGACTCGAGGAGGAGGGCGGCCTCGCCGGAGATCTCGCAGAGAGCGCGGGCCGCTTCGAGATCACGGACCATCAGGGCGAGGGGCTTTTCGTGCCGCGCCTTCCTCTCGCGCAGCGCCGCCACGGCCCCGGGACTTCGGGCGTCGCACATCAGGTGAAACCCCCCCAGGCCTTTCACCGCGCAAGTCCGGCCCTTCGAAAGCGCCTCGCAGCAGGCCCGGAGGGCCGCGTCTCCGGTCGCGAGAACGTCTCCCGACGGACTCCAGAGCTCCAGGTGCGGCCCGCAGGCGTCGCAGGCGTTCGGCTGGGCGTGGAAGCGGCGGTCGCGGGGACTCTCGTACTCGGCCCGGCAGTCGGCGCAGAGCCGGAACCCTGCCATCGTCGTGTTCGGCCTGTCGTACGGGAGCGCCCGGACGATCGTGAATCGCGGCCCGCAGTTCGTGCAGTTCGTGAAGGGGTAGCGGCGACGGCGGCCGGCGGGATGACGCACGTCGGCCAGACAGAGCCCGCAGGTGGCGACGTCGGGCAGGACGAGGACGCTCTTCACCCCCTCGCCGCGGCTGAACCGGATCTCGAACACGGAGTCGCCCGTCGGCGTGAGCTCCTCCTCCCGGACCGCAACGACACGGGCACGCGGCGGCGGCTCGCCGATGAGGCGCTTCCGGAACCTCTCGACGCCGTCGGCTTCTCCCTCGGCCTCGAGGAAGACGCCCCGCCCGTCGTTCAGGACCCAGCCGCCGAGCCCCTCGTCCGTCGCGAGGCGGTAGACGAAGGGGCGAAAGCCGACCCCCTGGACCGCCCCCTCGATCTCGACCCGAAGCCTCGTCCGCACCGGAGAGGAGATTACCCGGCGCCGCCGGAGCCCGCGTCCGGGGCTGGTAGGTCTCGGATCAGGCGGGCGGCTTCCCGCGGCCGATCGAGATGTAGAAGCGGCCGCCGACGAGCGCCGGGTCTCCAGGGTATCCGAGCGCCTTGAAGTCGAGCCGCTCCTTCACCTCGGGGTAGACCTTCCGCCGGTGCTCGGGGAGGTCCATCTGCTGGGCCTTCTGGTGACAGCGCGTGCAGGTGATCGACTCGGCCTGGTGGCAGTCGGCGCAGCCGAGCGCCTTCTTCGCCGGGACGACCTCGTGGTGGATCCCGGAATACGTCTTCGTCTCCACGAAGCCGTACTCGCCGGAGTAGGCGACTCCGGCCTTCTTCATCCCGTCGGCGATCGCCCGGGACATGTCGAAGTGGGTCCAGAAGCCGTCCTCGAGCTCCGGGAGGGCGAGGACCTTGTTCGTCTTGTCGTACGGGAGGATGGCGGAATGCACCTTGAACGGGAAGATCCGCGCGTCGGGCGTCCGTTTCTCGCCGACGGGGGCGTTCAGGGCGACGGCCTTCGACGGGTCGATCTTCTCGCCGACCAGCGTCGCCGAGCGCGTGCCGTCGAACCAGAGGTAGACGGGCGTGACGTCCTTCGCCCACGTGAGGGCGCCAAGCTTCTTGTCGTAGACGGGCCGCCCGTACACGTCGGTCTTCTCGGGGCGGTCCTGTCCGGCCACGGAGAAGTCCCGCCGCACGAGGGTCGCCGCGACGTGGGCGAAGGAGGGGATGTGGCACGTCTCGCACGCGACCGCGCGGACGTGGTCGTCGAGGTGGCGGGAGAGGGCCCCGGCGACGCCGTGGGGCGTCTGGCCGTGGCACTTCTCGCAGCGAACACGCCCTTCCACGACCGGTGCGGAGAAGGACATCCCGGCGATCCGGTGCGCCGTCGTCGTGTGGCAGTCCTGGCACCTCATGTTCAGGGTGCCCATGTGCATGTCGAGACCTTCGGCGTTCGAGGCGAGGGCCGGCTCGAGGTCGCCGTGGGCCGCGTTCGGCGCGCCGCCGATCCCGAAATGGCACGAGCCGCACTCACGCCGTCCGGGACGCCCGACCTTCCTGGCGAGCGCGCCGAGGTCGAGCGTCGGGTCGGGGAGGCCCGAGCGGCTCGCCTCCTTCCGGTACGTGCCGGACGAGTCGTGGCAGACGAGACAGTCGATGTTCGCCGGATCCTTGAAGTCGAAGGTCCCGCCCATCCGGCCGTAGCCGATGTGGGTGGCCGCACTCTGCGGCGCGTTCGGGGAGACGGTTATGTAGTAGCCGTTGATCGTCGAGTCGAGGGCCATTTTGGCCCGGCGCTCCTGCCCGACGATCGTGGGGGAACGCCCCTTCCAGTTCCAGTGGGCGGTCGCGAGGATGTCCTGTCCGACCTTGGCGTGGCACGTCAGGCACTCGCGCGTCACGTCCTGCGGCCCCGGCTTCTCCTTGAAGGAGACGAGGGCGGCGTGGTTCGGGGTCCAGGGATGGTGGCAGCCCGCGCACTCGGTCGGGGCCGTCGTCGGCTTGGGCTGCCGCTCGTGGCAGCCGATGCACTGCCGGTGGTAGGCCCCCTTCAGCCCGATGCGGGAGGGGGCATCGGCCTCGTTCGGCAGTCCGTGGCAATGCATGCAGCTCTGGGGGGGACGGTCGGCCATGTTGTCGTGGCAGGCCGAGCAGGGGCCGCCGAGCTTCACGTCCATCGAGGCGTGAATCTCCTTGATGTCGGTCCCCACGCGGTCCTCGGGCGAGCTCGCGTAGCGGTGGTGGCAGGCCCCGCAGTCCCCGCCGACGATTTCGTCATGGATCCGGTGGGCGAACGGGACGGGCTCGTAGTCGTCCGACTGGGCCCGGAGGACCGCGGCGTCGAGGAGGTAGAAGTTCTTGTAGCCCGACGGACGGTGCGGGTACGCGGGACCCTTCTCGCTCGCCCGCGCCGGGGGCCTCGCCGCCGTGACCCGCAGGACCTCCTTCACGGTCAGCTCGCTCGCCTGGATCGCCTCTCTGTGGACGACGACGTAGAGGAAGACGAACCCGAAGACGGAGGCGAGGGCGAGGCCGCGGACGACCCAGGTCCAGAACGGGGAGACCGCCTCGGCCCCCTCGTGCGCGAGCGGGGACGGAGCCTTCTCCTCGGCGGCGGCGCTGCCCGGCAGGATCGGGAAGAAGGTGACCATGAACCGGTAGCAGAAGAAGATCGAGCAGACGATCGCGATCGTCATCGAGATCTCGCCGACCGACGGGAAGTAGGCCTTCTGCGAGAACGGCGGCTCGTAGGCGACGAGAAAGACGTTGAACCGGTTCAGGATGACGCCGAAGATGACGAGGCAGACGCTGAAGAAGAGCCAGCCGGCGGAGCGGCGGACCCCGTCGTTCATCAGGAGGAGGAGCGGCGCCACGACCCCGAGGAGGAGCTCGACGGCGAGGGCGACCGTCGCGCCCGGATGCGACACGAAGTCGAGCTGCCGGTGCCGGACGACGAGGTCGCCGATCTTGACGACCGCGTAGGCGCCGAGGAACCAGGGGATGAAGCGGGAGAGGGGCGCCAGAAGGTCCATCTCCGGCTTCCGGCCGAAGCTCGTGCTCGAGTAGATCGACTCGAGGATGACCATCGGGTACCCGACCGCCATCGCAGACATCAGGAAGAGGAGCGGAAGGATCGGCGTGTCCCAGATCGGGTTCAGCTTCGTGTGGGCGATCATCATCAGCGTCCCGAGGGACGACTGGTGCATGCACGAGAGGACGACGCCCGCGACGATGAAGACGGGGAGGATGATCTTGATCCAGGAGTGGATCGTCACGATCGGCTGCTTGATCTTCCGGAGGACGCGGGCCCCCCACTCGTCCCCCTCGGCCCGGGCCCGGAGGCCCTCGAGGACCGCCGGGCTCGTCTCGACCGCGAGGACCATGAGGTAGGCCATAACGCACATGCCCACCTCGAAGAGGACCGAGTTGCCCTGCCAGTTGAAGAGCGGGCGCCAGATGTTCCACCAGCGGCCGAGGTCGAACATGAGCGCGATCGCGACCCACAGGTAGCCGAGGAAGGCCGTCAGGATCGCCGGGCGGAGAAGCGGCTCGAACTTCTTCTTCCCGAAGATGTCGACGAGGGCGGCCGTCGTGAAGCCGCCCGCCGCGAGCGCGACGCCGCAGGCGACGTCGAAGGAGATCCAGATCCCCCACGTGTTGATGTCGTCGAGGTTCGTGACGAACCTCAGCCCGAGGAGGAGCCGGGTGATGCCGAACGCGTAGCCGACCGCCATGAAGACGAGGATGGCGATCGTGCCCGCCGTGAAGAACGGCTTCGAGAGGCGCTGGGGGCGCTCGTGCGGGCTCACGCGGCACCTCCCTCACCGGCGGAGGCGGGAGGCGTCGGTCCGGCGGCTCCGGGCGGCGCGCCGCCCCCTTCGGCCTTCCGGTTGCTCATCCACATGATGCCGGCGAGCAGGCCGTAGAGGGCGATCGGGATCGCCCCGAACCTGAAGATCCCGTGCTGGATCGCCTCGGTCCGGAGGGCCGGCGCCTCCGTCGTCAGCTTCAGGAGGCCGATCTCCTCGGGCGGGCGGCCGGTCAGGTAGATCCAGGACGTGCCGCCCACCTCGTGCTCTCCGTAGACGTGCGGGACGTACCGGTCGGGGCGCTTATCGAGCCGGTCCTTCGCCATCACCATGAGCTCGGCCCGCGTCCCGAAGACGAGCGCCTCCGTGGGACAGGAGGCGGCGCAGGCCGGGTTCGCCCCGGTCCCCTGGGCGCGGTCGGTGCAGAACTCGCACTTGCGCACCTTCGGGGTGAGCGCGACGTCGAACTCGTAGGCGGGGACCTCGAACGGGCAGGCGATCTGGCAGTAGCGGCAGCCGACGCAGATCGTCGGGTTGTAGACGACGGCTCCGTCCTTCGACTTCGTCAGGGCGCCGACGATGCAGGCCGAGACGCACGACGGGATCAGGCAGTGCATGCACTGGACCTTGCAGTTGGTCTCGGCGCTCGCGGCCTGGTCGGGCGACGGGCTTCCGGGGAACCTGTTCACGACCGTGAAGGCGTTCACTGTCGGGCGCCGGAACGTCAGGAGCTCGTCCCGGTCCTCGAAGGAGTCGGCGGTCCGGGGGAGGTGGTTCCGCCGGTTGCAGGCCTCCTCGCACTTGCGGCACCCGATGCAGAGGGTCGTGTCGACGAGGACGGCCGCGTAGTCCGGGGCGGGCGCGGCCTTCCCCCTGGCGTCCTTCTCCTCCGGGGCGGCGAGCGCCGCCGTAGCGGCCACGGTCGAGGTCGTCAGCCCGAGGTTCAGCAGGGCCCGTCGGCTCAATGTCATCGATGTCTCGCTTTCGGCTCGTCGCGAGCCACGGCTCGTTCCGGACTGAGCGCGACCGGGCCACGTGCGGAGGGCCCCGTCCGGACCCCCCCGCCCGACGTGAGTCTCTAGTGGTGGCTTTCGCCTCCCTCCTTTTCGGGGCTGACTTTTCCGTCCTTCACGAGCTTGCGGTGCCAGCGCCCGTAGGGGACGGCGCGCGCCCACCTTCCGGGATCCGGGTACGCTCCGGCCATCTCACGCCTCGCCCATCCCGGAACCGACTTTAGGTTCGTGGTCTGCGGGGCGCCATGAGCCAAACGCCTCAACTCGCCCGGCGGCGGGCGGGATTACGCGCAGGGGGCCGTCGGGAAGATCTGGAACGCCGCTACTTCTTCGCCTTCCACTCCGCCAGGGCCTTCTCGAAGGCCTCCATGTTCGGTTTGTCGGGCGACGCCTTGGCGAGCGCGAGGGCTTCTTCGCCCGTTTTCACGGCCTCGGCGGTCTTCCCCTCGGCAGCGAGGATGCGCGCCATGAGGGCCGTGTTGGAATACCCCTTCTTGATCGAGATCGACCGCTCGACGAATTTCATCGCCTCGCCCGGATTGCCGACCTTCTCGAGAAAGAAGGTCCGGCCGACCGCGAGGGGCGTCTCCCAGTCGTCCGCCTTCGCGTCCACGACCGCCTCGCGCCCCTTCTTGAGGACGAGCCCCTTCGTGTCGACCTTGAGGCTCACCGGGACCCGGAGCCTGTCCCAGATGAAGGCCAGCGAGGCGCTGTCCGGGGTCACGTCCCTGAAGACGATCGTGAAGGTCTCGACCGGCTCGGCCAGCGTCACCGGCTTGACGGTGACGCGCAGGGCGTCTTTCTTCTCGTCGTATTTCGTCTTCTCCCAGAGGTCGGGGTCCCGATTGAACGCCACGGCCCACGACTCCTTTCCGGGGATCGTGACGATGCTGTAGCTCCCTGCGGCGAGCTTCTGCCCCTCCACCATCACGTCGTCGGTCGTGGTGAACGTCGTGGCCCGGTTCGCGCCGGTCCGCCAGGGCTTGTCGTACGGGACGAGCCCGCCCCAGATCTGTCGCCCCTTCACGCCGGGACGGCTGTAGGTGACGCTCATCTCCGTCACGCCGACCTGCTGCTCGACCTTGGCGCCGGGGCTCGGCCGCGGTGACACGAACTGGGCAGCCAGAGGTGACGCGGAGGCGAGGAGCGCCGCGACGAGGATCGTCGGACTCGGGATCTTCATCTCTTCCCCCTTCTCCCGGCGGTTGCCGGCCGCCAAGGCTATCCCACCGGGGGCCGGCCCGGCGGAGACTCGCGGACCGACTTGTCGTAGAATGGGAATAACGGAACGGACTAGTCCGTTCCGTTTTTTCAACGATGGCCCGGACCCTGACGGAAAAGACGCGCAACAGCATCCTCGAAGCCGCCGCGAGCATCATCGCGCGCCGCGGCTTCCATGACGTTCTGACGGACGAGATCGCCGGGGAGGCCGGCGTCGGCAAGGGGACCCTCTACCGCTATTTTCGGACCAAGGAGGAGATTCTCGACGCCGCCCTCCTCCTCGGTTTCGACGAGCTCGAAGCCGCCCTCGGAGCCGACCGGTCGCCGGCCGGTCCGCCTTCCATGTTCCTGAGGCGCGTGGCGGAGGAGGCTTTCCGGATCTTCTGGGATCGCCCGTCGTTCTACCTCTTCATCAAGAGGGATGCCTCCGGAATTCGGGCGCAGGAGCGCGAGTTCCTCCGCCGCCGGGCGCGCATCGCGCGGATCGTCCGGGAGACGATCTCCCGCGGAGTCTCGTCCGGCGAATTTCGCCACGTCGATCCCCGGATCGCCGCCGAGATGTTTCTCGGTATGCTCCGTGGAGCGCTTCGCTACCGAAACGGGTCGGACTCCCCCGGGGCCTTGGTGGAGACGCTTTGCGACCTTTTCCTGAGCGGGATAGCGAGCAGAAGGGACTTGTGATGAGGGGTTGCCGCCTGGCAGCCGTCGCCGGCATCGCTCTCTTGGCGGCGGCATGCATCGAGAGCCGGCCGGGAGCCTACGTGGCCTCTTCGACGCCCCAGGCGCCGGAGCAGCGGAGCACCGTTCCGGCGCCGCCGCCACCCCCCCAGGCGGCCCCCGTCCTGCCTCCCGGCCTTCCCGCGGTGGGAGGCCTTCCGAAGACCATCACGCCCGCCGAAGCCGTCGATCTGGCTCTCAGGAACAACCCGGCCACGCGGCAGGCCTGGTACCGGGCCCGCTCCGCCGCGGCCGGTGTCGGGAGCAAGCTCTCGGCCTGGTACCCGACGATCGAGGCGGACGGCGCCATCACCCGCCAGAAGCAGTTCATCTTCTTCACGGGAGCGTCCTACCTCACGACGACGTACTCCCCCTCGGCGAGCCTCAACTGGCTCCTCCTCGACTTCGGAGGGCGCGCCGCCGACGTGGAAGAGGCCCGCGCCTTCCTGGCCGCGGCCAACGCCTCGCACGACGCGGTCATGAACGACGTCATCCTGCAGGTCGTGCAGGCATACTACCTCTACGAAGGGGCCAAGTCCCTCCTCGCGGCCCAGGAAGCGAGCCTCAAGCAGGCCGAGGAGAACCTGCGCGCGGCCGAGGAGCGTCACCGTGCCGGCGTCGCCACGATCGCCGACGTCCTGCAAGCCAAGACGACCGTCTCGCAGCAGCGTCTCGCGGCCGACACCGTCCGGGGACAGATCGCCGTCATCCGGGGAGCCCTGGCCACCTCCCTCGGCGTCCCCGCCAACACGCCGGTCGAGGCGGGCGAGCTGCCGGAGGAGCTGAACCTCGAACGCGTCACGCAGACCGTCGACGAC